>JBBQPX010000226.1:0-5408 GCA_038216775.1 Chitinophagales bacterium | reverse complement strand
TGGCCGCCAAAAGTATTGATATGCCCAAGTACCGGATTGTGGGTAAAAGAATCCATTATTTTTTTATCTGCAACAAACGCACCCAGCGGCATACCTCCACCCAAAGCCTTGCCCAATAATAAAATATCGGGCACAATATCAAACTGCTCAAAAGCCCACAGCGTTCCGTTGCGCCCAAATCCACATTGAATTTCGTCGAGCACTAGCAATGTCCCTGTTTCGTTACATTTATTTCTCAAGGCAATTAACCAATCATTTTGAGGAACTAAAACGCCAGCTTCCGCCTGTATGGTTTCGGCAATTACGCAAGCTGTGCGTTCAGTTATATTTTCAAGGTCTTCAAACGAATTATAATTCATTTGCAAAATATCGGGTAGTAATGGCCGAAAAGCCTGCTGCCAATACTCGCTGCCCATAACGCTTAGTGCGCCTTGCGTACTTCCGTGGTATGAATTTTTGAAAGAAATTATTTGTGTACGACCTGAAAACCTTTTAGCCAGTTTCATTGCACCCTCTGTTGCTTCGCTACCCGATGCTGTAAAAAATACGGAGTTAAGCGAAGGCGGTAAATGAGCGGCAAGCTTTTGCGCATATTTTACCTGCGGGCTTTGTACCAACTCGCCATAAACCATAATGTGCAGGTAATCATCCAACTGTTTTTTGATGGCTTCAATAACTTTTGGGTGCCTGTGGCCAATATTGCAAACGCTTATACCGCCAATTAAATCGATGTACGTTTTCCCTTCCGCATCAAACAATTTACAGCCTTCTGCTTTTACTATTTCAAGGCAAAGCGGCGCTTCAGAAGTTTGGCCTACATGGTTTAAAAAAAGCTGGCGATTAGTCATAACAGGTAATATTATTGCAAAATAAAGGTATCTCCCAATAAATACTTTAATTTGTAGTTATTGAGCTGGTTTACAACCAAAAAAGGGAATAATTAACTTTTTACAGAAAATAAAAAAGCAGATAATTCGTAATTTGTATGCTCAATTCCCTACAAGCAAAATTAATATGTGATTAATGAGATTTTTTCTAACCCTTTTTTGTTGCTGTGTTTTGGTAAGCTGTTTATCAGCCCAGGATAATAATATGCGCCCTAAAATAGGACTTACATTGAGCGGCGGTGGCGCAAAAGGACTTGCGCACATTGGTATTTTAAAAGCAATAGATAGCGCTGGCCTTAAAATAGATTATATTACAGGAACCAGCATGGGGGCCATTGTTGGCGCTTTATACGCAAGCGGTTATAGTGGTAACGATATAGAAAGGCTACGAAAAGATATTGATTTTGATATATTGTTTTCAAACAATGTTCCACTGAAAACCCTTTCGATGGAAGAAAAAGACCAGTATAGCAGGTTTGCTATTGAACTCCCATTTATAAATAATAAAATAAAGTTAACGACTGGCGTAATTACCGGACAGGAGCTTAGTATGAAATTTTCGGAACTGTTTTTTCATGTGTATAATGTGCGTGATTTTAACAAGCTAAAAATTCCATTTAAATGCATGGCAACGGATTTAGAAACCGGGGATTTGGTTGTGATGGATACCGGCAACATCATTACAGCATTGCGTGCTACCATGGCTATTCCTTCAGTTTTTTCCGCAGTTACCCGCAACAATAAAAAATTAGTTGATGGTGGCTTGGTGAGGAATTTTCCTGTAAAAAACGTAAAAGCAATGGGTGCTGATATTGTTATTGGTAGCAACGTTACTAACGGCCTTTCTAAAATTGATAAAATAAAAAACCCTGTAGATGTATTAACGCAATTGGCTTTTTATAGAGATGCCAGTGATTTTAAAGAGGAGCTGCCGCTGACCAATATTTATATACATATGCCGATGGCCGATTTTAATACTGCGAGTTTTGGTAGTGCTAAACAAATAATGGAAATAGGTTTAAAAACCGGTCGTGATTATTACCCCATTTTTAAAAAACTTACAGACAGTTTAAAAGCTCTGGGTGCGATACCGAACGTAGAGCATGAACCTGTAACGAGCAAATCGGTTTACATAAAAGATTACCAGGTACGTGGATTAAAAAAAACATCAGCATCATTCTTTTTTCATTTTATGAATTTTGATGGAGAAAAAAATTACACTGCATCACAAATAAATAAAAAAATAAGAAGGGTTTATGGCTCACGTTACTATAGCAATGTTTCCTATGCACTAAACGAAGTATCCAACGACACTGCAAATATTGTTTTTACTGCAGATGAAAACCCCAGAACTTATTTAAAAGCAGGTTTGTACTATACCCGTTTCCGGGGCATTAACGTAAATGCCAACATAACTTCTCGTGATTTTATAATTCCAAATTCACGCAGTTTAATTTCTATTTCTCTTGGCGAAAGTTTTCAGCTGGAAACCGAGCACCTGCAATATCTTGGCCGTAACAAAAACATAGCATTTACCGCAGGTTTTAAAATAGATAACCAAACAATAAGTACTTACCAGAATTTTAAATTGGAAGGTGCATACAAACAAAGCTTTTCACAATCTTACATAAACTTTCATAACAGCGGCAGCGATAAAATTACTGTTGGTATTGGCACTGCGTTTGAATACGTAAATTTTAATCCTTCCATCAGTTCGGCAACTGAAACTAAGGGAAGATTTACAGATTTTAAAAGCTATTTATATGTAAGGTATAACTATTTGAATCAGATTTTTTTTCCTACAAAAGGCTTAAAGCTGTATGCTGAATTAGGCCAGATTTATGACCAAACACCAAATCTTACTGTTTATAAAAATGGGTTGCCTGTTATCCCCTCCGATTTAAATTTTAAAAATTATACAAGGCTTGTTTTAGATGCATCATTATTTACACCACTGAATAATAGGCTTAATTTTTTATCGCAATTTCAGGCCGGAGTGAATTTTACAAACGACCCCAATCCGCTTAATAATTTTTTAATTGGCGGTATGGGCGGGAGTTTCCGCAATCAGATAAGGTTTTCTGGCTTGCAGGAAGCAACAGTAAATTCATCGAGCGTTGCCGCTTTGCAGTTGGGCTTAAGGTATAACATGGCCAATAATATTTACATCAGCGGATTGGCTAATGGACTGGTAAAAGATTTTGCAACCAGCAAGAACTCCACATCAAGTAAGACAGCGCTAACGGGCTATGCTTTAACCTTTGCATACAAAACACCAATTGGCCCGTTAGAGTTAAGCGCTATGTACTGCGACCAAAGCAAAAAATTTCAGTCTTATGTTTTGATTGGAATTCCTTTTTAAAAAAATTCTGCGTTAATTTAGTGTATTATGTACGCTTCGATAATAGCTGAATAAAAAATTAATAAACAGCCGCTGCCAATGAAGCTAAATAGCTTACAAAACTTGGGCTAAAAAAAATTAAAACATAATCTCCTCCATAATCTTCTCCATTTCCTCCCCTGTCGGGGGAGATAGAGGAGGCTGGAGCGGCTCAAAAAAATAAAACCATGCCTGTAATATTACCAGTAAAAGGAGTGCTGCCAACCTTTGGCGAAAATTGTTTTATTGCCCCTAATGCAACTATTGTTGGTGATGTTGTAATGGGCGACCAATGCAGCATTTGGTTCAATGCTGTTTTGCGTGGCGATGTAAATATCATCCGCATGGGCAACAAGGTAAACGTGCAGGATGGTGCCTGCATTCATTGCACTTATTTGAAAGCCGGCACCATCATTGGAAATAATGTTAGCATTGGACACAATGCAATTGTACATGGTTGCGTTATAGAAGATAATGTGCTAATAGGCATGGGTGCTATTGTGATGGATAATGCCGTGATTGGCAGCAACAGCATTATTGCAGCAGGTGCCGTAGTTCTTGAAAATACTAAAGTAGAACCAGGCAGCATTTATGCTGGCGTGCCGGCTAAAAAAGTAAAAGATATAAGCCAGGAAAAAATAAGCGGCGAAATAAACCGGATTGCTGATAATTATGTGATGTATAGTGGGTGGTTTGAAGCCCCTATCCCCTAAAGGGGGAAATGGAGGAGATTGAAGTAAAGATTGATGTTTTGGGGTTTTTGATACCAGCATCAGAGCCTTGTAGCATCATCGTTGTGTCACAATCCTTTCATCTGTAGTGCTATTATTTAACTTTTTTTGAAGCGTAGAAAAATATTATCTTTATTACATGAAAAAAATTATACTTCTTTTTACTCTGGCTTCGTTTTTATTAAGCGGATGCTTTATAAGCAGGATTTTTGGAAGAAAAGATAAGGTTGGATGCCCAACTGATGGCAGAAATGTGGGAGCAGAAAAGATATTAAGCGGCGACGCAAAAACTGCTAAGGCAGCAAAAAAAGCAAAGTGGCGAGGAGGTTGATAAAACTAGTAATTGAAATTTAATACCCAATATCCACTTATAAATCCTAATCCTATGTGTTACGAATTAAAAACCAGTAACGGCAGCTCCGAAGCCGTTATAGACGACAACTGCGGCATTTCAAAATTTTACGCAATTGCCAACACACTTTCTAAAGATTTGAAAGTTAAATTTCTAAATCAAATTGATGATGCAGAAACGCTGGATTGGGATTTTCAATACCGTGGCCAATTTTTAACATTACACTACAATATTTTTAATGGCGTAAGTATTTATCCGCAGCAAAAAGAAAGCACAACATATAATGCTGTAATGGAAGTTGCGCATTTTCTGGAGCATCGGGTTTATTAAGGAAATTTTCTAATGTGCTGATTTGCTAATGTGCTAATTCTTAACGGATTTAGTCTGTTTGTATATATAAACGCAATCTAAAATCTGCAATCACAAATCTAAAATCGCTAATAGCTTTTTTCATCTATTGTTTCCAGAATATTACAATAGCTGATGTACCTGTCCATGTGCACGTTACCTTCTTCTACAGCCGATTTAACAGCACAACCCGGCTCATTTAAGTGCATGCAGTTATTAAAACGGCAGTCATTTATCAGCGCCCGCATTTCAGGAAAATAATGGGAAAGTTCTTCTTTTGAAATATCTACCAGGCCAAGTTCTCTTATGCCAGGCGTATCAATAATTTTTCCGCCGCCGGGTATATCAAACATTTCGGCAAACGTGGTGGTGTGCAAACCCTTACCGCTCCAGCCGCTTACATCCTGCGTCTTTAGTTTCAGTTCGGGAAAAACAGCATTTATAAAAGTTGATTTACCAACGCCGGAATGTCCGCTTAGCAGTGTTACTTTATCTTTTAGTAAAGATTTTACTTCTTCTACCCCATCGCCTTTTTCAATACTCATAGATAAAACCTTGTAGCCAATTGCTTCATAAATTGATTTTACTTCCGCAAATTTTTCCGTTTCTTTTTTGCCATATAAATCACTTTTATTAAAAACGATGATTGATGGAATATGATACGCTTCGGAAGTAATTAAAAATCTATCAATAAAACCTTGTGAAGTTTT
>JBBQPX010000225.1:0-5421 GCA_038216775.1 Chitinophagales bacterium | reverse complement strand
GCACTACCAGAAGCAAGAGATAACAAAATACAGATTGAGGGAAATACTTCCACCTATGTTGGCGTATCTGAAAGTTTTTCTTCTATGCAAACTGCAAAAACTTACGAGTGGATTATTGAAAACCATCCGGAATACCCTACTCAAAATAATATTGCTGCTTCTTATAAATTTTCGCAGCCAGGCGACTATACCGTTATTTTAACTTTGGACAACGATAGGTTTAAAAAATATCAAAAATCCATACATGTTGTTGAAAATGAAATTGTGCCTAAACAACTAATAAAGCCTGAAAAAATAGATAAATTAATAGATTTTGATAAACTGAAACCAACAAGCACATTTATATCTGAACCTACATTTAGCGAATATCTTGAAAAAGTTATTGATGGAAATTTTCTGGCTAAAGATTTTGACGATTATTTATGTAGCAAAGGAAAAACTCCAGTTATATTCAACGGCAAATCTAATAAGCAGGTTACTTTTGAGCAAGCCTGTGCTGAACTAAATGGCAAAAGGAACAGTAAATGGCTTGGGCTTAAAAAGAAACTAATAAAAATAAAAAGTGTTCGATTAAATCGTGACGAGGAAAAATGTATTACCTTAATTGAAATCAAGTATGAATAGTTGCAAGCATGTTGATACTTATGTTATAAATAAAAGTTTGCAAAAATGCTGTTATGAAGTTGGTTAGCGTTTATAATTTTGTTTTAATAATCCTGTTACTCATTAATAACTGTGCAAAAGCACAGTCAATAAATGGTGATACTATTTATGTAGATTCAAAGACAGTGGTAGCTGTACGGTTTCCATCTTTGCCTAGCACTTTTTATACAAACCCTGCAGATGCACCGTACAACTTGATAACCTTGCCTACAGGTTTTACAATAATTGCCAAGAAAAAGAATACCGCTCCGGCTACGTTAACAGTTACTGAAGGTAAACGAACCCACAATTTTGTAATTTTTTATAAAAAGGATTTAGACCATACAAATCTTAGTGAAACAGATTACGATTTTTCTACTGTAAAAAAGTTGAAACAGCACGTAAAAGAACGGGAAGAGCGTGAAAAGAAATACAATGAAATGGTTGAGTCTGCTGATAAATTATTTGAACAGCAAGATTATGAAAATGCAAAAGTATCTTACAGTCAGGCTCTTTTAATTTTATCAAGGCCATGGCCTGCAGATCAATTAAAAAAAATAACCAAACTTTCAAAAAAAGTAAAGAAAAAGAGAAATTAAGCCAGCAAGATTAACACCACTAAAGCCTAGCTAATTTTTAGAATTAGCTTACCATTGGCTTTTTATACAATTAATTGTATTTTTACTACATCGTTAATCCTTATACATATTGTTTAGTGAGCTTGAAAGCACATATAAAATTTTTGGCAGTTTGCACTGTCTTGTGCTGTAGCTTTTTATTTACATCAGCCCACGAAATTATTTTTTGCGGAGAAAAGATACCCGTTGCAGATCGCTTTGTTGCTGATAGATTAATGGGTATTATAAAAAAACAGGTTAATTACGGCGTAGTATCTCAATTGCGTAAAAGCGAGAACGAATACATGCGTACTATTGAGTATTATTTAATGAAGACGGGCTTACCGGATGATTTGAAATACCTGGCTATTGTAGAAAGTGGATTGAAAAATGTTGTATCTCCTGTTGGTGCTGCGGGTTTTTGGCAAATCATGAAACCTACCGCCGGAGATTTAAATTTAATCGTAAATGGAGAAGTTGATGAACGAAATGATTTAAATAAATCTACTTATGCGGCTTGTAAATTACTTGCAGGTTATTATTTAAGAATAAGGAAAGATTTTAAAATTTCATCGTGGGTACTAACTGCTGCTGCATATAACAACGGCATTGGCAATATAAGCAAAGCCATAAAACGGCAAGGTAAAAATTACTTCGAAATGGATCTTAATAAAGAAACAGCGGAGTATGTTTATAAAATAATTGCTGTTAAGGAATTATTTGAATATCCTGAACTATACATGCAGGGCTTTGGATACAATATATTTACCGATACCAAAAAAAACGAATCTGCGAAAAGCAACAAAAAAAATGACGATGAAAAAGTTGACCTTAATATGACAGTTAAGGTTGATGAAAATGATGGAGAACATCCGGACGATCTGGGAAAAAAGAATTCTCAAGTTAAAAAACCTGAAGCCGACCGCTCCAAGTTGGTTTATGCTAAAATAAAAGGCAAGTATAAAAATTTTAAAGACGGAAATATAGTATCATTCATTTTACAAAGTGATTTACAGGTTTCCAATAGGTTTACAAGCAAAGGGCTTGTTATACAAGGACGTGGATGGATAATTGATGGCCGTGTGGTTGTCGATTTAGGGTACGATCACGATGTTGTGCTGTTGGATGATAAACAGCAAAAAGGTATTGACCTAAATTCGCTGAAAAATAAGGAAGATGTTATCCTTAAAATTGTAAAAGAATAAGTTACCATAAGTGGCTAAAAAATACAAAAATGGTTATGATGTGAAACATCATAACCATTTTTTTTTACAGGATTTAATTTTTTAGTTTTGTTATCAGCTCGTCTAAAAAACCATCGTAAGTTTTTAAAATACGGCCTATGGCATCAAACTGTTCATCAGCACTATACGGCGTTCTGGGAGAACCTGATGCCTCTGAAATAAATTTTATTTTATAGGTTAAAGGCTCATCAGTGGCCTGTTTTACAATAACCCGCATGCGTACTGTATTTGCCACAAAATTTTTACCAACCCATGCGGTGCGTAAATATCCCGATTTTTCGTCGTTCATCTCTAGTACATCAAACTTACCTAAGATGGTGGCCACAATAATCTTCCAGGCCTCGTCTTTAGTTCTATCTGGTTTTACGTTTAAAATCAGCTCCTTATTTGCTATATCAGATTCAATTGACGATGTGTAAGATTCGTCTGGCTGCAATTTAAAATAATCTGTTTTAGGTGGTAGCCCCTGCCCTTTTTTCTTACAATAAGTTCTAGATTCCTGAATAAATCCTTGTGCACGTACCTCTACCGTTAAACACTCGTTATAAGGTACAGAAAGCTGGTGAGATCCTGATCCCATCTCTACGCCGTTTACATAAATTTTTGCCGTTTGTGGAGACGAGGTCAACGAAACTGAAGCTGGTAATAGTGCTTCATCCTGTTTTAGCTGAATGTAATCTACTTTTGGAGGATCATCGTAACCTCTTTTGTTGCAATAGGTTCTTACTTCGTTCATGTACCCATCTTCTTTTACTTCTACAGTAACACAGTCTTTTTTACCAACGCTTACCGTATAGCTACCGCTACCACGTACACGGCCATCAACATATATTTTGGCCGTGGCGGGCGATGTTGTAATGTTTACTTTTTGAGCAAGTGTAGTTTGTGAAATCGTAAATAGAAAAAGGAAACCAAAAAAAATAGTTTTTAAAACTGATTTTTTAATCATAAGCTTAGGTTTTAAAATGTTGGGTAATAGTTAGTTTGTTCTGAATTTAAATATATACCTATTTATCCAAAAATAGAACTGGAATTATTCATTTAATTGCGGTAATAACCCAATGTTAGCCGGTGAATTCACCCAATAAATAATTCTTAAATATTTTGTACTTGCCTATTCAGTATGTTCAAAAACAATAAGTTGTTTAAACTGCTGGCTCATTATACAAAGTATTAACAGTTTTATAGTGTGGATTTTAATCTTGTAAGCATCACATAAAAAACCAATTTATGTACAAGCTCATTTCGTCCTCTATTATGCAGTTGATGCTATTATCCTGTAATAATGTTTCAACTATAAATGCAGTGCCCAATAAACAGATTAGTAATTTTAAAAAGAAAATAACAAATAATGATCGCTACAAACAAATAAAAGCAATCCCTTTGCCTACGGGCTACACAAGAGTGAATAATGATGCTAACTTTTTTGCTGATTACCTTAGAGATATTAAATTGAAAGAAAGTAGTGTCGTTTATTTGTATAATGGCCAGCAAAAGGAAAATCAAACAGCACAGTATGCTGTTCTCGATATATCGGTAGGTGATCAAAATTTACAACAATGCGCAGATGCGGTGATGCGACTAAGAGCTGAATATTTATTTGCTGAAAAACAATTTGGTAAAATTGTTTTTTATGATAATGAAAAAACAGCCTACCAATTTTCTTCACCTTACAGCAGAGCAAATTTCACTACCTATTTAAACAGAGTTTTTGGTATGTGTGGCAGTGCGTCGCTATCAAAACAATTAAATTCTGAAACCAATTTCGAAAGTATTAAAGCCGGCGATGTAATTATAAGAGGCGGTTTTCCCGGGCATGCAGTTATGGTAATGGATGTGGCAGAAAATGCTGCTGGCAACAAAATTTACATGCTTGCTCAAAGTTACATGCCTGCGCAGGATATTCATGTGCTTAAAAACCCAATGAACGCTGATTTGTCGCCTTGGTACGAAGTTAGCGACGGCGATAATATTGAAACGCCGGAATATACTTTTACAAAAAATGAGTTGAAGCAGTGGTAAAACATCAGCTGCTTTTTTAAGTGAGAAGCTTTCAAACTTTTTAATATATAAATATAATTTTGCTTTTGTAAAATATAAAGGTTGCTTCAAAAAATGAAACAACCTCTACTTAAGTCGGGATGACAAGATTCGAACTTGCGACCCCACGCCCCCCAGACGTGTGCGCTACCGGGCTGCGCTACATCCCGAAAAACTGGACATCAAAAGTAGCAGAAAATTTCAAATTTAAAAAACAGCAACTTGTCTTATCTTAGCACAACTTTTAATTCATGAATATACTTATCAAGCAGGCCAAAATCATTTCCCCCTCCTCTCCTTTTAACGGACAAACAAAAGATATTTTAATAACGGATGGAATAATATCAAAAATTGGAGATCAAGTTTTAGAGTCGGCAGATAAAATAATTGAAAAAAACGGCTTATGCGTAAGCATAGGTTGGATGGATATGTTTGCCGACTTTGCCGACCCTGGATATGAATACAGGGATAGTCTTGAAACAGGCGCAAAATCTGCCGCAGCGGGTGGCTTTACAGATGTGATGCTGATGCCAAACAGCAAGCCTGTTGTGGACAACAAATCCCAGGTTGAGTATATCATTCAAAAAGCAAAACAACTCGCTGTAAATATTTACCCAATAGGTACTGTATCAAAAAAAGCGGAGGGCAAAGAACTTTCCGAAATGTATGATATGCGCCAATCGGGCGCCGTTGCATTTGGCGATGGAATTCACCCCATTCAAAACTCTGGTTTAGTTTTAAAAGCATTGCAATATGTAAAAAGCTTTGGAGGCACGGTTATTCAAATACCTGATGATACTAGCATTGGTGCTAATGGCTTGATGAATGAAGGAATAATATCTACCCAAATGGGATTGCCCGGTAAGCCAACTATGGCT
>JBBQPX010000224.1:0-5430 GCA_038216775.1 Chitinophagales bacterium | reverse complement strand
GGCTTCTCTATCTCCTTAAAAATCTTATCCATCTTATCTACATAATCCAAAGTATCGTCTATAAAAAAGGTAAGTTTAGGCATACTTCTTAACTGATGACGAACCCTTGCAGTTAGTTCTTTTTTTATCTCCCAGCTACGTTCTTCAATTTTTTTCAATGCATCAAAGCTATCTTTTACTTTAAAAAAGCTTAGGTAAATCCTTGCCTCATAAAGATCTGGCGTAATTTTTACCGACGATATGGAAACCATTCCACCATCCATCATCGAAAGTCCTAATCGTTGAAAAATATCACTTAACTCTTTATTAAGTAATCCAGCCACCATTTTTTGTCTTTTACCTTCTAACATAATTTTGCACTTTAATAGCTGTAAAATTAGCTACTTTATAGGTATTTGGGTGAATTTTAAATGAGAAGCCATCTAACTAGTTACGACTCCTCAATCAACCCCACTGCATTTCCCCACGGGTCAACAACCGTAGC
Source organism: Chitinophagales bacterium (assembly GCA_038216775.1). Taxonomy (GTDB): domain Bacteria; phylum Bacteroidota; class Bacteroidia; order Chitinophagales; family Chitinophagaceae; genus Ferruginibacter. Next base: position 4,946 of record JBBQPX010000224.1, on the reverse strand, counting down.
CACTTGTATACCAGCGCCAACTTCTTTAACCTTACTCGTAACTTTAGCGCCTGCGGCAGTAAATTTTTTCACAGTCTCTTCAATATCGTCCACATTCCAATATGCAACAGCCTGTGTGCCACGTTCCAGTACTTCTTCAAAATCGGGGTCGAGGCCGAGTTCAAAACCATTTATATTAAACCCTACATAAAATACTTCATCAAAGTATGGTTCAACACCGATGAGTTCTGTGTACCAGGCTTTTGCTTCCTGCAAATTATCTACATGGTAGATAACAGTTCGTAATTTTTTAAACATAGTTGCCACGGGTTTCACAGATTTACACGGATTGGTTAAAAATAAAGAGAGAATGAAATTAATCATTCTCTCTTAAATATAATGTTCCTGATTCCCCCTTTAGGGGGCGGAGGGGGTTGTATTATTTCGCCGCTCCCATCTTCGCCTCAATGCTTAAAGTAGCATGGGGTACTGCACGTAAACGGGCTTTGTCAATTAGCTGACCTGTTACGCGGCAGATGCCATAAGTTTTATTTTCAATACGCATTACCGCTTTTTCCAAATGGTCGATAAAGGTAATTTGGCGGCTGGCCATCTGGCTCAACTGCTCTCTTTCCATGCTCATACTGCCATCTTCCATGGTCATGTAGCGTGCATCATCATTATCGCCACCCATTTCATCTTTACGGGTAATTAAGCCTTGTAAATAAGATAATTCTTTCTTTGCTGAGTCAAGCTTGCGTTGAATAATTTCTCTGAATTCGGTTAAATCAGAATCGCTGTAGCGAACAATTGGTGCACCTAAATCATGCTTAGGTTGGTCTAAAACCGATTTTGTAAATTCAGGCTGATATTTGCGTGATGTCTTTGTATTGATTTTAGGTAATACAACCGCCTTGGCTGGTGCTATTTTAATGTCTTTTGCTTTTTCCGGAGCTTTTTCCTTTGCTACCACTTTTGCAGGTATCTTTTTTACCGAAACAGGTTTTTCAACTGCTTTTTTCACTTCAATTTTTTTGTTCATAGGTTTTATAACTGTTTGTTTAGCAGCAACTTTAACAACAGGTTTGACTGCTTTGTTTACCACTACCGCCTTTTTAGGGGCTGATTTTACGATTTTAACTGTTTTTTTAACTACTACTTTAGGAGCTGGCTTTTTTGCTACAGCCTTTTTTGCTACAGGCTTTTTAGCTACGGCTTTTTTTACCACAACTTTCTTAGGAGACGCTTTTTTAACCGGCATCGTCTTTTTAGGAGCAACTTTTTTTGCAGGAGCTGCTTTTTTAATTGATTTTACCGGTTTTTTTGCAGCGGGTTTAGCTGCTTTCTTCTTAGTAGCCATACTATTGTCCTTTTTTAAGTACGTTAACTTTTAATATGACTTCATTCACTTCCATATCAATGCCGTCGTTTATAACCGGCGCAAAAGCAAGCGAATCAGCCAGAATTTCGGCGCAAATATAATCTTTATATTGAATTATAGACGATTGTAGTGCAGCATTTTCGCCTATTATAACATCTATGCGGTCGGTTAAGTTAAATCCGCTGTCTTTTCTTATGTTTTGAAGCCTGTTAACAAACTCCCTGGCATCGCCTTCTTTCTTTAAATCGTCGGTAATTGTTATATCTAACGCAACTGTTAATAAGCCTTTTACTGCCACTTCATATCCGGGTATTTCATCGGTTGATATTTCCAAGTCTTCAGCAGTAATAATTATCGGCTCTTCACCAGTATTTTTATAATCCGGGTTTAAAATGTACTCCTTTTCAAGAATTTTGTCAATGGTTGCATTATCAAAGCTGGCAATTTGTTCGGCCGCCCACTTCATTTTTGCGCCTAGCTTTTTACCCAGTGTTTTAAAGTTTGCTTTAGCCTTTTTCTTAATGAAGTCGTTATCGGCACTTAAAACTTCGACTTCTTTAATATTTGTTTCGGCCTTAATAATATCTTCCACTTTTTTAATGCGGCTTTCCATGGTATTATCCAAAGCTGGTATAAAAACTTTTTGTAATGGCTGTCGCACTTTAATTTTTACTTTGTCGCTTTTACGGAGCGATAATATCAGCGATGAAATATCCTGTGCCAATTGCATTCTTTTTTCCAAATCAATATCAATTACCGATTCATCAGCTTTAGGGTAATCGGTATGATGAACCGACTCAACGGTAAACCTGTCAGAAACCGAATTAAGGTTGTTAAACAGCCAATCTGCAAAGAAAGGAGCAACGGGAGCCATCAGTTTACAAAGCGTTTCCAAACATTCGTACAGGGTTTGATAAGCGCATATTTTATCATGCTCATATTCGCCCTTCCAAAACCGGCGACGGCAAAGCCTTACATACCAATTGCTTAAATGGCTGTCAACAAATTCTTCTATTGCACGGCCAGCCATGGTTGGCTCATAGGCATCAAAGTTTTCCGTGGCTTCTTTTATTAAGGAGTTGAGGGAAGATAAAATCCACTGGTCAATTTCCGGCCGGTCTTTTACCGGAATGTAGCTTTCTTTAAACGAGAAGCCATCAACATTGGCATACAAAGCAAAAAACTGGTAGGTATTATATAGTGTGCCAAAAAATTTGCGTTGAGCTTCTTTAATACCAGCTTCATCAAATTTTAAACTATCCCACGGCGAAGCATTAGTAACCAAATACCAACGGGTTGCATCGGCACCAAAATTATCAATAGTAGCAAACGGGTCAACTATATTGCCCAAACGCTTGCTCATTTTTACCCCATTTTTATCAAGCACTAAACCATTACTCACCACAGTTTTATAAGCCAAACCGGTACGCTTAGCAGCTAACTCTGCACCATTCGAAAGTTTATACTTTGCAAGCTCTTCATCAACACTTTCTTTTAAAAGCGAACCCAGCGCATGCAATGTATAAAACCAACCTCTTGTTTGGTCAACACCTTCTGCAATAAAATCTGCAGGATAGCTGTTTGCAAACGCTTCTATATTTTCAAAAGGAAAATGCCACTGTGCGTAAGGCATGGCACCGCTATCAAACCAAACGTCAATTAAATCTGCAACACGCTTCATGGGCTTGCCCGTTGGGCTCACCAAAATAATTTCATCTACATAAGGTTTATGTAAATCTAATATGCCTTCGTGCAGGTAATGTTTGTTTGTTTCGCCACCTAAAACTTCGGCGGCTTTTTTAATTTCAGCGTTTAATTCTGCAATGGAGCCAATGCATTTTTCTTCTCTGTTTCCGTCGGCATCTTCTTCTGTTTTCCAAATAGGCAAAGGTGTTCCCCAAAAACGGCTACGGCTCAAATTCCAATCAACCACATTTTCAAGCCAGTTACCAAAGCGACCGGTTCCGGTGCTTGCAGGTTTCCAGTTAATGGTTTTATTTAGCTCCACCATTCTATCCTTAACTGCAGTTGTTTTTATAAACCACGCATCTAAAGGATAATAAATGATTGGCTTATCTGTACGCCAGCAATGTGGATAATTGTGTTCGTATTTTTCAATTTTAAAAGCTCTGTTTTCTAATTTTAATTTTACTGAGATATCAACATTTACATCAACGTAAGCTGGCTGGTCTTTATAATCTTTTACATAGCGGCCGCTGAATTCGCCAACGCCGTCAACAAATTTTCCTTGCTTATCAACCAGCGTTAAAATACCGAGGTTGTTTTTTTGCCCAACTTTAAAATCATCTGCACCAAAAGCAGGAGAAGTATGTACGATACCCGTACCGTCTTCTGTGGTCACAAAATCGCCAAGCACAACTTTAAAAGGTTCTGCACCTGGCGTTATTTCCTGTATTTTTTCCAAGGTGTTTGCTTCGGAAGGGAGTAGTTGCTCATAGGTCAAACCTTCAAGTTCCTTGCCTTTAAATTCAGCAATTATTTTCCAGGGAAGAAGTTTTATCTCTGAACTGTATCCGTCAAAATCACCATTCTCAGCTTCGGCCTTAAAATATTTATTTACTAATGCTTTTGCAAGTATGAGGTTGTTTGGTAGATGAGTGTAAGGATTAAATGTTTGCACCAAAACATAATCTATGTTTGGACCAACGGTTAAGCCAAGGTTTGATGGTAAGGTCCATGGTGTAGTTGTCCATGCCATTAAAAAAGCTTCAGCCCCCCTGCCCCCCGAAAGGGGGTTCTTTGACTCTGCGATTGCAGAAAAGATTTTAGTAGCGGCAGGGTGCTCTTTAGCCCCTCCTTCGGAGGGGTTGGGGAGGCGAAACATCACTGTCGCACTCGTATCCTTCACATCTTTATACGTTCCCGGCTGGTTCAACTCATGTGAACTCAAACCCGTTCCCGCCGCAGGCGAATAAGGCTGAATACTTACACTTTCGTACAAGTATCCTTTTTTGTATAATTCGCTAAGGCACCACCAAAGGCTTTCAATATAATTGTTTTCAAAAGTTACGTACGGGTTCTGTAAATCAACCCAATAGCCCATTTTTTGGGTGATATCATCCCATTTATCTTTAAAACGCATCACCACTTCACGGCACTTTTTATTATAATCTTCTACCGATATTTTGGTGCCGATGTCTTCTTTGGTAATGCCCAGTTCTTTTTCAACGCCTAATTCAATGGGCAGGCCATGCGTATCCCAACCGCCCTTGCGTTTTACCTGAAATCCCTGCATGGTTTTATAGCGGCAAACCAAATCTTTCAACGTACGGCTTATAACGTGGTGAATACCAGGCATTCCGTTGGCACTTGGCGGACCTTCGTAAAAAACAAAAGAAGGATGACCGTCACGCAGGGTAATGCTTCTTTCAAAAGCGCCCTCTTTTTGCCATTTCGCTAAAATTTCCTCACTTATTGAAGGGAGGTTTAATTGCTGATATTCAGTGTATTTGCCACTCATATTTAATATGTAATACTGTTTTACCTTTTACGGTATTTAAATAAGTGTGCAAAGGTAATAAAATAGCGGGGTTAGATAATAAGGAGGTAAAACTGCTTTATATAA
>JBBQPX010000223.1:0-5446 GCA_038216775.1 Chitinophagales bacterium | reverse complement strand
GTAAAATCTATTTTAAAAGAAAACGGACTGGAAAATTTTGCTGAACCCATTGGCAAAATGACAGAAGTTTCGGATAAAACAGTTTTTGTTAAACAATAAAATTCGTATTCTTGTAATCAAAATTATTAAGTATGAAAAAGGTCTTATTTCTGGCGGCATTATCAATTACATGCGCTTTTTCTTTTGCACAGGTAACTTTACAAAGCCTTGTAAAACCGGGCACCAAACTCATTTATGCTGTTGAAGCTGGAGAAGAAAAATACGATTTCGTGGTTACTATTAAAGCATTAACGCCAGCGCTAATATTTGATTGGGATATGACAAATTATGTAAATGCCAACGGAACTCTTACTCATACCGCTACAGCCATGCAATCGGCAAATACTATGTATAACCTTTTTGCGCCCGGTAAAAAAACACTTGGTGATGACCAGATAAGTGTGTGGCTTAGCAAAAATACTTTTGCTGAATTAAAAAAGCAGGGAACAGGAACTATGATGAAGATGAACGTAGGCGAAACACCCAGAAAAATGGGTATTGACGGTGAAAGTAAAGAACTGAAAATATTGGTGAATGGAGAAAAAGAAACCATTGACGAGCAAATGGCAGTAGAACTTGACGATGCAGGCCAAGCTAAAAAAACCGACACTTATTTTACATTTTACAATTCTGCTAAAATGCCTGTTATTATTAGAATGAAAAACGATTTCTATATTCAGTTGAAAGAGATAAAAACAAAATAAAAAACCAAATGCAATTGACTTTAAGTGATTGGATTGGATTTATAGGTGTGGCTATTTTGTTAATTGCATTTTTACTAAATCTTCTTAAGAAAATATCTTCCGGCAGCCTTGTTTATATTCTCCTGAATATAATTGGCGCAGGGTTATCTTGCCTGGCATCTTGGTTAATTCACTATCTTCCTTTTGTTATTTTAGAAGCTACCTGGACAGTGGTTTCCTTATTTGCGCTTGTGGGATATTTAAGAAAGGTTGCCCGCAGATAACGCTGAAAAAAATTCATTTCAGTGGAATCAACGAAACCTGCGGGAAAATAAAAAACTAGCTGATAAACTTATCAATATTCGCCGCTAGCTTACGGTCTTTCTCCGTTATCGTATTCCCGGCATCATGTGTGCTTAACCAAATCTCCACTTTATTGTAAGTGTTTTTCCACGTTGGATGATGGTCCATTTTTTCTGCAGCTATAGCAACACGGGTCATAAAAGCAAACGCTTCTGAAAAGTCAGTAAAAGTAAATTCCTGGTATAATTTGTTTTCAGTTTCTTGCCACATAATTTTTTGTTTTTAGTTCATTTATAGACATCACAATAAACAAGCCAATTAAAATATGAGGTGCTGCTTATGTTTTATTTTCTCATGCGTCATTTCATTAACCAACTGCACACCCGGCAATGTTTTAATGGAATGAATTAATATTTTTAAATCTTCATCACTAATCGGGTCGCCTTTTATCAGCCACAAAAAATCAAGGTGTTTAAACTCGGGTAGTAAATACTCGCCATCGTGTTCATTATTGTACAAATAATGTGTAAGACTGATTGCGGGTACCGCATATTCATAAATGCTGAAATAATATTTACGCTGCTTTTTGGTAAGCTGTATTTCTATATCGTTATTAACCCTAAAGCCTAACCCAAGCAATTGATTTAATTGCCAGCTAAACTGATAATCTTTTATTGGTGCAACAATGCCCAGTAACAAAGAGTCTTCAAAAAACTCTTCCGCTATAGCTTCGTTGTCAATTTTTAATTTCATGCTCCTATCCCCTAAAGAGGTATTTGTGTGAGATAAAATTTAAGTACATCATCGATGCCGATTTTAGTTCAAGTATCAACTAAAACACAATATCAAAAACCATTTCCTTATCACCACGCATTATCGTAACTTTTGTAGCATCGCCTTTTTTAAATTTGCCGAGTGCCTGCATGTATTCCTGCACATCAGTTGTTTTAATATCGCCAAGTTTTAATACGATGTCGCCGGTTTTTATACCTGCCTTTTCGGCAACTTTCCCTTCGCTTACACCATCGGCCTTTACGCCCGTGCCGCTGAAAGTATAATCAGGCATAATGCCCAGACTTACGCTGAAACTTCTTCTGCCCTGCGCTTGTGCCTCACGCGTTTTTGTAAAAGCAAGTTTGCCTTTATTGTTTGTTTGCTCAATTACATTGTAAATATATTTTAGCAAAACAAGTTCGCCGGCATAATTAATTTTATCAGCATCATCGCTTGGTTTGTGATAATCACTATGTGCGCCAGTAAAGAAAAATAAAACCGGAATATCTTTTCTGTAAAAAGAAGTATGGTCGCTCGGTCCCACGCCACTGCTATCGAAATTTATTTTAAGAAAAGCATCATTTGCAGAAAGGTTTTCTCCCCAAACAGGCGATGTGCCGTAACCTCCAATAGTAACGCCATGCGTGCTGTCGTTAAGTCTGCCAATCATATCCATATTAATCATGTAGTTCGCTTTGGCAAAATCAACTGTAGGATGTTCGGTAAAATATTTACTTCCATATAATCCTAATTCCTCGCCAGAGAAAGCAATAAACAGATAGTTATTATTTTTTAGGGAAGAATGTTTAAGTTGTTTGCTCAACTCAATTAATGCAGCAATGCCGCTTGCATTATCATCGGCACCATTGTGAATTTGCGGCACAGCTCCGGTGTATAATGAATTGTGGTCTTCGCCATAGCCCAAGTGGTCGTAATGTGCACCAAGAATTACGGTGTTAGCTGCGCCATTATCAATAAAACCAACTACATTATGTCCGGTTCTTTTTTTCTCGCCGATGGATATGTCCATTTTAAAATCAACATAAGTCAATTCATCATTTAAAAATTTCTTCTTAATGTCTTTACTGATGAAAAGCACCGGTATTTTTGAAGCTTCTGTTTTTGATTTCGGGTCAAACTTAAGCTCATCTTTAATCTCTGTACTGTTATAGATAAGCAATGCTCCTGCACCTTTCGCAGCAACATTATTTACTTTTTTAAGCACAGCTTCATCTAAATCGAAATGTGGATTGTTTTTATTTGTTTCAAGCGTTTCCTTTAAATCCCAAAACCAAACAGACTCACTTTCTGGCAAAGCCATAGCGGCAGAGCTGGTTATTTTTTTGCTGGCGCAGAAAGACAAAGGAAAATAATCCCTGTCTAGCTGCATGTTAAAACCATTAATGCTGAATTTGGTTTCCGGTTTTATTTCTCTTCCTTCCAACACTTCAAAATTCTGGATGTAGGTTCCGTTTTCACCTTTCGCCATCAAGCCCGCATCTTCAAATTGTTTACTGATATATTCGTAAGCAAGTTTTTCACCTGCAGTTCCTGTTCTTCTACCTTCAAGTTTATCATCTGCCAAAAAACCAATATGGCCTTTTAAAGAAGAGATAACAAGGTTATCAGCTTTAATTTGTGCCTTTTTCTTTTTTTGTGCAAAGCCAACAGTTGAAATAAGTAACAGCAGCCAAAAAATACGTTTCATGTATTGGAATTTGATGAACAGCCACAAAGATAAACAAGCTGAACGCTTTTACAATTTTTGTATTATAAAGTTTGTGTAAAAAAATAGAAATTTCAGTAATACTATTAAAGCTGCGCTGCAAGTTTTTTAAGGTTCGATATATGCACGCCGTACAATGATTTAAACCAACGGCTACTCATGAAGAGCATCCCAATAAAGCCGCCAATGTAAACCAGCAAGCGGATAACGATACTTACATCATACCATTGCTCAAAACCGGTTGGTACTTTATAATGTATAGCCATTTCCAGGCCAACGGGTATTAAAAGATATACGAAAGTCATAAAAATGCGGTACCACTTAAAACTGTTTTCAAGTTTGGTTATTTGAGTTTCTATGTTTTCTTTTACTGCAAATTGAGGATGCTGTAGTTTTTTTACAATAAGATAATTATACAGCATGTAACCACCCAAAATAAAACCAAGCGCATATAAAAACCAGATGGATGGGTTATTAAACAATTGTGGGTTTCTGTAATATTGAACTGCCATTAAAACCGGAAGTGCAGGTAATGCCCAAAGTTGTTTTTTAAATTTTGATTCAAGAATAGATGCAGGTCCGTTGCTCTTACTTTTAATCATATCCATAATATTATTTTTTAAGGGTGATTGTGAAGATGTTGTTTCGCTCCAGTTTTGTTTTAAATCGTTCAGTTCCATATCAATTATTTTTTGTGAGTTGACGTAATTTTTCTTTGATGCGGTTCATTTTTACCCGAAGGTTGCCTTCGTTAATGCCAAGTATTTCTTCCATTTCCTGGTAACTTTTGTCTTCCAGATAAAGCATTACAATCGCTTTTTCAATTTCATTCAGCATTTCAATTGCAGAATATAGTTGGGTAAACTGCTCTTCTTTTTGCTGATAAGTTTGTGTATCATCAATTGTTGCCGGTAGTTTTTCATGCTCAAGAGATTCTGTAACAGTTCTTTTCTTTCGTAAGCCGGCAATAGCAGTGTTAATGCCAACCTTGTACAGCCAGGTGCTGAATTTTGCCTTTCCTTTAAACGAAGGATATGCTTTCCAAAGCTGAATTACTATTTCTTGAAATAAATCCTGCAGGTCTAATTCATCTCTCGTGTATATGTGGCATATTTTATAAATCAGCCGTTCATGTTCATTAATTTTCTGAACGAATAATTCTTTTAAATTTTCTGTTTGCACTAAATTCTGTTTTATTAATAGTAGGCACTTTACCGTAATTGTTACAAAGCAATTGAAAAAAACAACAGTATTGCCTTACATTTATTCCGCATAGCGTTTTTCATCTTTCTTATATCGTAACCTCATGAAGCTGTTTTAAAGTTATTTTTGCACTCAAATTGGCAAAAAAGATAAACATAGCATTAGTAGGCAATCCCAATAGCGGAAAAAGCTCCCTGTTTAACTATTTAACCGGCCTAAACCAGCAGGTAGGTAATTTTCCCGGTGTTACGGTTGATAAAAAAATGGGGCAGAGTAAAATCTCTCCCGCAATTACGGCAAATATTATTGATTTACCGGGCTCGTACAGCTTGTATCCAAAAAGGGCTGATGAGTGGGTGGCTTACCGGGTTTTGCTAAACCAAGATGAAACGGTTAAACCCGATATGGTTGTTTTGGTGGCAGATGCCAGTAATTTAAAACGCAATCTCTTATTCTGCTCGCAGATTATTGACTTGGGTATTCCGGTTGTTGTTGCGCTTACCATGATGGACCTTGCAAAACGCAAAGGAACGCAGATTGACACTGTGGGTTTGGAGAGGGAACTGGGCGTACCCGTGGTACAGATAAACCCCAGAAAAAATAAAGGGCTTGAGCAGTTAAAAAAAGTAATTGAGCAATCTGCCGAAAATTTATACCAGCCACCTGCACGTGATTTTATCGATAATAAGGCCATGGCTTCAAATGCCATTGAGCAGGT
>JBBQPX010000222.1:0-5464 GCA_038216775.1 Chitinophagales bacterium | reverse complement strand
GATAACAGTATCAAGCTGGGAATGGTTGTGTGGAGCATTTGGGTTTATTTTGCCGGAATAAGCATTTTCAGGAACGATGCCATAATTTTTTAGAACCCAAACCACATCGTGGAACTGGCCGCCCGGTGTAAAAAAATTCTTCCCTTTTAATTCAAGATGCCTCTCTATCTTCCTTTTCATGGAGTATCTGGCAATAAACATTACGCTAAGGTCAACAGCACCTTTTCCTTTTTTAATTAGTTCGCTTTCCAAAAAAGAATTGCTGGCAAAACTCCAGCATGTTGATGACATGTATTGATCTTTAACTGATGTTGCTATTGTAACATGCACCGGTTGAAACGCTAAATCTTTAACAGTTATTTTTTGTGCATTACAAAAATTAACTACGAGTAAAAGGTAAATACAGTTAAAATATTTCATGCTTAAAAGTAGGCTGATGAGTTTATTAATCCTATACCCACTAAACGGTATTGTTACCTCAATAAATTTATTGATGTTGTTTAATTACGATACCTACAAAGCATCTATTTAATCAATGTTCAAAATTAAATCAGCACCATATTTTGAACGTAGAAAAAATTAAAGCTTATTTTTTGCACTTACTCGCCAGATCAAATTACTTACATCGTCTGTTACCAAAATGGAACCGTCGGCCAGCGTAGCCACGCAAACCGGCCTGCCGTAAACTTCGCTTTTATCAGCATTTGCAATAAAACCAGTAAGAAAATCTTCTGGTTTACCAGATGGAGTGCCTTTGGCAAAAGGAATAAATACAACTTTGTAACCCACTAAAGACGAACGGTTCCAAGAGCCATGTTGCCCCACAAAAGCGCCATTATAGTATTTGGCAGGAAATGCCTGCTTATCATAAAAAGCTAAACCTAAAGAAGCGGTATGCGAGCCTAATGCAACATCTGGTGTTATTGTTTTGCTTACTAGGTCTGGCCTAGGCTCATCATTCATACGAGGGTCTACGTTTTTGCCAAAGTATGCATAAGGCCAACCGTAAAAACCTCCCTCTTTTACACTGGTTAAATAATCAGGTACCAACTCATCGCCAAGTTCATCTCTTTCATTAACTGCAGTCCATAAAGTAGTTGTTCCTGGCGCCCATGCCATGCCTACCGGATTACGAAGACCACTTGCATAAATTTTCTCATCGCTTCCATCAGGATTTACTTCCAGTATATTAGCTCTTCTTACTTCATTTGCTATGCCATGCTCCGCTACATTACTGCCGGAGCCAACGGTTATGTAAATTTTGTTTCCGGCTTTATTAGCAATAATATTTCTTGTCCAATGATTATTGTAACCGCCTGCAGGCAGGGTAACAATAGCCTTGCCAACGTCCGTCAATTTTGTATCGCCTGCTTTATAGTTATATTGAACAACAGCATCTGTGTTGGCCACATAAAAATGATTGTTAAGAATCAGCATCCCTAAAGGTTGATTTAAATTTTCGGCAAAAACATAGCGGGTTTCATAAATTCCGTCTTTATCTGTATCTCTAAACATAGTAATGCGGCCTGCACTTTCGCCCAGATTTTGTGTTTTTATTTTACGGGAAATTTTGGCTCCAAACTTTTTTAAGCCTTTAAGTATTGTATTTGATTCAGCCACAAAAACATCACCATTACCACCAACATATATCCATCTTGGATTATCAAGGCTATCAGCAAACCTGGTTACCACAAACCCTTCGGGAGCAGTAGGTGTTTTGCCTGCAGGCCAGCCAATTACTTTGCTAAAATTACGAACAGATTTTGTTGCAAATGGTTGAGGCAATGTATCTGCGGAGTAAAATGCAGCATCAGTATGCACTGTTTGCGAGCTATTATAGGATTTACTATTACCACATGCAAATGTGCTGATTATAAGAAAGAAGGGGATTATATTTTTTATCATGGTTAATTAATCAATTAATGAATTATAGTGATTCTAAAATGATACCAATTATTAAGCTGTGCTTTAAACGTACTTAATTTTATGTTGCCACATATCAAGAGGGTAATAAAAACCCCGGAATATTGCATATCGGCAATATCCTAAGCCTACACAAAAAACTATATGTAATACTATATTAAAGTAAACAAAGCTAAATAGGATATACGGCCCACAGCCACTTAAAACTACTTTTATGAATATAAACAAAGCAATTGCTAAGTTGTTTATACTGATGTAAAATTGATGTAGCGAATTTTTCATAATGATTGCAAGAGTAGTGTAGATTTGAAATTACACTAACCAAAATTAACTGGCGTGTGATGTGATTTGCTGCTAATGAAAAAGCCCCCATTGTTTTTACGTAAATTGTGTTTTACTAAAAGCTATATTGCATTTTATTTCTTATTTAATTGGTGTGATTATTCATTTTTCGTTTAATGTGGTTTTGCTTATTGTGGGTATCGTTACAGGGCTGCTGGCTTCTATAATTCTTCTTGTAGAAAAAACAAATAAAGCAGCCAATAAATATTTGGCGGCATTGGTACTTTTATCCGCCGGGGCGCTGTTTCATAATTTTTTAATAGAAAGTAGTATTTACAAACAGCATCCCGGCCTGTATTTTTTACCTGTTATTCTTTCACTAGGCATTGGGCCGCTTTTATATTTATATGTAACACGGCTCATTAATGTCAGAAAAATAGAGCGTGTTTGGCTTCACTTGCTGCCGATGCTTACCCAGTTTATATTATACTTTATATGTTTTTTACAAAATGAAGATACCAAGTACACTATTTACGCAACAATATTTGAGCCTTATGCAAAACCAATTCAAAATATTGCGGTTTATATTTCGGTGGCTATTTATATATACCTTTCTTTTAAGGAAATAAATGCATACAAACTCAAACTGAATTCATTTTACTCAAATAATTTTAAGGTTGCATTAAGCTGGCTGCAACGTTTGTTGTATGTTTTTATGTTTTATTATTTGCTGCTGATATTTTTTATTATTCTGTCTAATGCTTTTCATTTTTCCGAATATTATTTTCCTAGCGATTTTGTGCGGTGCATCATCATATTTATTATTGCTTTTTTCGCCGTAAGGCAAAACAGCCTTATCGAAATGCAGCACAATATTAAATCTGTTGAAGAGGATGATGAAGTAATGCCAGAAAAAATTACAGATCCTGAAACAGCAAATCTATTTGTACAAACAGATATTGCTGCATCGGTTGAAGTTTTTATTCCGGCGAAGCCGCAGGAAATAAATACAGACTTATTACAAAAAATTATTGATTTAACCGAGGCGGAAGTGTTGTATTTGAATGAAGAACTAACAGTGGCTGACCTGGCAAATAAACTGGGCTACAGTACCAAAACTATTTCCAGAACAATAAACAGCGGTCTGCAAAAAAGTTTTTCCTTATTTATAAATGAGTACCGCGTAAAATTATTTCAGGAGAAAAGGGCTTCCGGTAAATTTAACCATTTGTCAATTATGGGGCTTGCATACGATTGTGGCTTCAATTCTAAATCAACCTTCAACAGAGTATATAAAGAAATAACCGGGGCATCGCCAAAAGAACAAAAATCTGCTATTGATTAAGTGCCAAATTCGGAACTGGTACTTTTAAAATGTTTATTATCAGCCTGTTAGAAATTATTTTTGCATAAGTGCCAAAACAGGTATCGGGTCTTTATCCGACAGCCGCAGAGGTAGTTTTGTGTTTCAAATTTTAAAACTATAAATTATGAAACACATCATGGTAAACATCGTAACAGCTATTTTAATTGCCTTATCATTTACTGCCTGTAACCAACAACAAGGCAAAGCAAACATCGAAAATTTAAAAACATCTGCCAATGACAGTGCGCCCAAACTTAATTTTGCAGATGGTAAAGCATCTCTTGGAAGATTATTCCCCGACAAACTACGCGACTTGCCAAATGTGATTTTGGCAGCACATTCCCCCAACCCGGTTTACGCCGTTTTTGAAGACAACATGTACATATGGAAACACAATACTACGGTGCAGGCAAATGAAGATTTACAAATAATTGAATACGGCAGTTTTGTTTTTACCGATAAAGGTTGGTACCTGCGTGTTACGATGACGCCTGCAGATTTTGAAGAAAATTATCATTGTAAAGGCGGGCTTTTGAAAAAAGGCGTTATATATACCGATACTGCAAGCTGGCGCAGAGGCCGAAAATTAACAGGTGGCGATGCTATGTGGTATTACATTGCTAAAGACAAAAACGGCAGACTTGTAAAGGGTACAGCACCTATTGAAACAGAGGGTAAATTGTTAAACAGTTTAGCGAAAACAATGACTGTTGTAAACTCGAAAATTTCCTGGACGGGCTACGGAGAAATTGGTGGTTACAGTTTAAGTGGCAGCATAGAATTAAAAGATGCCGACATACAAATAGACAGCACAGGCATAAAATCTGCTAAAATAAATATTGACATAGCTTCCTTAAGCCATGAGGAAAAGCATTTAGAAGAGCATTTAAAAGGGGAAGATTTTTTTGAAGTGGCAAAATTTCCATCAGCAGTTTTTGTAATGGAATCCATTCAATATAAAAATGCAGGCAATGCTGTAATAAGTGGAAATATTACTGTAAAAGGAGTAACAAAGCCTGTTCAATTTCCTATTGAAGTGTCAACCGCTGATAAGGTAACGATTATTAAAGGTAAAATTTCGATTGACAGGACGGCATTTGGTATCAAGTACAATTCTAAAAGTTTTTTTGGCGATCTTGGAGATAAGGCGATTAAAAATAATTTTGATTTGGTATTTGAAATACAGGTTAAATAGTTTTAGGCAGTAAGCAGCAGCACCAAAAGTTAATGTACAATTCATACAACGAGATAGCAAATTTTCTGTGTTTATAAATTTATGCACAAAGGTTTTGAATATAGTTTTGCTTTATTAGAAATTCATTACTTCTCAATAACTTAGCAAAAAATTTGTTTTATGAGTTTACGTATGCAATTGCAAGGTACAGGTGTGGCTATTGTTACTCCCTTTAAATCTACCATGGAGGTTGACTTTGATGCTTTAGGAAAAGTTATAGATTTTAATATTGAAAACGGGGTTGAGTACATTGTAAGTTTAGGTACAACCGGAGAAACGCCTACGCTTGACGAAGAAGAAAAATTTGAGATTATACATTACACCTACGATAAAGTACACGGTCGGGTGCCTGTGGTAATTGGCGTAGGTGGTAACAATACCCGGGAAGTAATGGAGAGCCTGCAAAGCTATCCGCTTGAAAAAGCAGTGGCAGTTTTAAGCACCAGCCCTTACTATAACAAACCATCACAGGAAGGGATTTTTCAGCATTATAAAAATGTGGCGGATGCCAGCCCTAAACCTGTTATACTTTACAATGTGCCGGGCAGAACCGGCAGCAACATAACGGCAGAAACAACTTTGCGTTTGGCAGAAGTGCCAAATATTGCAGGTATTAAAGAAGCCAGTGGAAATATGGTACAGTGCATGCATATTTTAAG
>JBBQPX010000221.1:0-5473 GCA_038216775.1 Chitinophagales bacterium | reverse complement strand
AAATTATGCCCATGAAATATTGGTTAAAGAAGAATTGGGCATCAACGCAGAAGAACTGAAAGGTTCTGCCATGGAAGCAGCTGTTTATTCTTTCATACTTTTTGCTATTGGTGCAGTTATACCAGTTATTCCTTTTATGCTGACAAGCGGTATTACAGCAATAGTTATTAGTGTTATTAGTAGTGCAGCAGGCTTATTTTTGATTGGTTCAGCCATCACATTATTTACTGGTAAGAGTATTTGGTTCTCTGGTTTCAGACAGGTAATATTTGGTTTGATTGCAGCTGCTATAACATTTGGTATCGGGAAATTGATTGGGGTTTCTTTGGCAGGATAATTGAATCGAATAACTGGATGTTAATCTTTAATCAGCACTGGTTCCGGGCAGGAAAAGCAATGAATTGCAGCCCTGCAGCAAGCCCTGCTAAACAGACTGTGAAAAAACGAAGACCATTTTAAGAAAGTATTGGACAGGTGATGAAGAGTTACGTTCGTTTACGCAAATCTCAGGTCCTTGTTTTGTTTTTTTCACTGTCTGTCGTTAGCGGCAAAGCATATTGAACACCCCAATACTTTGAAGCATCAAAGCTGAACGAAATATTACAGCACATTTACAAGTAGGCAACACCTGCTCTCAAAAAAAATGTAACATTCACACATATTAATAACCAACCCAATTATTTAACTTACTTTAACTAAAAAAAATGAAAAAGCTTCTTGTCACTACAGATTTTTCAGATAAATCTAAAGCAGGTTTGTTGTTCGCCATTCAGTTAGCTACTCAAAATAAATGCAAGCTTACTTTTTTTAATGTTCATCATATCCCTACCCCTACAGCGTGGAATGCCGTAAGAATTGAAGAATATGAAAAAGAGCAAACGGCTATAGTGCAAGACAAACTAACCAGTTTTGTTGAAAAAATTTATGCAGGATTACATTTCCATGCAATCAACATTAAATGTGTAGTAAAAATTTCTGTTTTTCCTGAAGCAGTCATCAGGGAATATGCAGAAGCAAATAAGTTCGATTTTATTTGCATCAGTACAAGGGGTGCTGGCAAACTGGAAAGAATTTTGGGAACCAATACTGGAAATCTTATTAATCATTCCGAGATTCCTGTAATTGCAGTACCTTATAAGTATAAAACCGCTGCAATTACCAGCATCCTGTATGCATCCGATCTTTCTCACTTTAAAAAAGAAATTATAAAAGTAGTGGCATTTGCCAAACCCTTAAAAGCAACTATAGAATTGCTTCATCTCACATCAGTATTAGAAAATAGTGAAAGTATAGAAGCAATTGAAACAGCAATTAAAAAAATTGCAACATACCATATTAATTTTAATATTACTGACAGAAACCCCAATGAATCTTTAATTACAGATATTGAAACGGCAATAAAAAAGAGAAAGCCTTCTATGATAGTAATGTTTACGGAGCAAAACAGGAGTTGGTTTCAAAAAATATTCTTGTCAAGTAAATCCGCTCAATATTCATTTAATGCAAAAGTTCCTTTATTGGTTTTTAATAAAGGATAATTCTCAGAAAAGTGTTAAGCACTATTACTTTACTTTAAAATAGTATAATCATGAAAGCATTAGTTTATCACGGTCCAGGAAATATAAATTGGGAAGAAAAAGCAAAACCTGAAATACACAATCCAACCGATGCGATAGTTAAGATTTTAAAAACAACCATTTGCGGAACGGATTTGCATATACTAAAAGGCGATGTGCCTACTGTAACTGATGGGAGGACTTTGGGACACGAAGGTGTAGGCATAATAGAAGAAGCGGGCAATGCAGTGAGTAATTTTAAAAGGGGTGACCATGTTTTGATTTCTTGTATTACTTCGTGTGGAAAATGCATCAATTGCAGAAAACAAATGTATTCGCATTGTGAAACCGGTGGCTGGATATTGGGCAATACCATTGATGGTACGCAGGCAGAATACGTACGGATACCTTATGCCGACACTAGCCTATATCACATTCCTGCTGGTGCAGATGAAGAAGCATTGGTGATGTTGAGTGATATTTTACCCACCGGGTTTGAATGCGGCGTTTTGAACGGACAAATAAAACCCGGCGATACTATCGCTATTGTAGGTGCCGGACCAATAGGATTGGCTACATTGTTAACGGCTCAACTTTTTTCGCCATCCGAAATAATAATGATAGATCCCGACGATAATCGTTTAAATGTCTCCAAAAATTTTGGCGCAACACATACCATTAATAACAGCACCGAAAATGCAATAAATAAAGTAATGGACATAACAGAGAATAAGGGAGTAGATGCAGCTATAGAAGCTGTTGGCATACCTGCTACATTTGAACTGTGTGAGGCAATTGTGGCCGCAGGTGGTCGTATAGCAAATATTGGTGTGCATGGAAAACCTGTTACGCTGCATCTTGAAAATTTATGGGCAAAAAATATTACTATTACCACACGCCTTGTAGATACATCGAGTACCCCTATGCTTTTAAAAAATGTGCAGTCACAAAAGTTGGCTGCCAAGAAATTGATAACACATCATTTTACATTGAACCAAATAATGGAAGCCTATAAAGCCTTTGGAAATGCAGCAAATGAAAGGGCTCTAAAAGTGATATTGACAAGTTAGGCTCATTTCAGTTATTACTTTTAACATCAATTACAATGCCTGCAAATCATTTCAACATATCAGGGTTAACAAACGAGCAGGTAGTATTTGCAAGGGAGAAATTTGGCCAAAACAAATTAGATTATAAAAAAGGAAATGAGTTTTTAGACACCATAAAACGCATTGCTAAAGACCCAATGATGGTTTTATTGTTGGCAGCTTCTTCCATCTATTTTATTAGTGGTAAAACAGGTGACGGTATTTTCCTTGCTGCTGCTATCGTATTTCAAACTTCCATTTCGTTATATCAATATTCCAGAAGCAAGAATGCTTTGGAAAAGTTAAAAGATTTTTCACAACCCAATTGCAAGGTTATCCGCAATGCCAAAGTAGAAGAAATAAAAAGTGAAAATTTGGTAGTTGGCGATAGCCTAATGGTGGAAGAAGGAACCTCTATTACCGCAGACGGTACTATTGTACACTCCAACGATTTTTCTGTAAACGAATCAATACTTACAGGCGAATCACTTTCTGTTTTTAAAGATAAAAATAAAGAAGATAAATTTATTTACAGCGGCACAACTGTTGCCAGTGGTTTAGCTATTGCAACAATAACCGCCATAGGCAACGAAACTCAATTAGGCAAAATTGGAACGAGTTTAGAAAGCATCAGGGAAGAAAAAACACCTTTGGAAATACAAATTGCAAATTTTGTAAAGAAAATGGCAATTGCAGGTGCAATTGTATTTGTTATTGTTTGGGTAATTAATTATTGGCATTCTCAAAATCTGTTAAATAGCTTGTTGCAGTCACTCACTTTAGCCATGAGTATTTTGCCCGAAGAAATCCCTGTTGCTTTTACAACTTTTATGGCTTTGGGTGCTTGGCGTTTAATGAAAATGGGCATTGTGGTTAAGCAAATGAAAACTGTAGAAACATTGGGTAGTGCTACGGTTATTTGTACCGATAAAACAGGAACAATTACTGAAAACAAAATGAGTTTAGCGAAACTGTTTTTACTATCATCAAATAAAATGTTTGAACCCAAAGATAAATTAACAGATAACGAAAAACAGCTTATAGAGTTGGCGATGTGGGCAAGCGAACCTATTCCATTTGACCCAATGGAAGTAGCATTGCACCAAACCTATAACGATGTTATACAAAATGATAAACGACCAGTATATAAACTCAGTCATGAATATCCATTAGGTGGCAAACCTCCTATGATGACACATATATTTAAAGATGCTAACGGCAATAAAGTTATAGCAGCTAAAGGTGCACCTGAAGCGTTGATGAATGTTTCAAACCTTTCAGAAATTGAAAAGCAACAAATAAATAATGTCATTCATCTTTTTGCAAATGATGGTTACAGAGTATTGGGTGTAGGTATATCAAATTTTGCAGGTGATAATTATCCAGCAAAACAACAAGATTTGCCATTTGAATTTAAAGGCATAGTTGCCTTTTACGACCCGCCGAAAAAGAATATCCAAAAAGTATTACAAGATTTTTATAATGCAGGTATTTCTGTTAAAATTATTACAGGTGATAATGCAGCTACTACAACAGCTATTGCAAAACAAATTGGGTTTAAGGGTTATGGAAAATGTATTACAGGCGACGAGTTGATGAAATTATGCGAAGAGGATTTACAAACTTGTGTAATGCACACTGCTATTTTTACTCGTATGTTCCCCGAAGCTAAATTAAAAATAATCAATTCCTTAAAATCCAACAGTCAAATTGTAGCAATGACAGGTGATGGTGTTAATGATGGACCAGCCTTGAAAGCTGCACATATTGGTATTGCAATGGGAAAAAAAGGGACAGAAATAGCCAAACAAGCAGCATCATTAATTTTATTAGAAGATGATTTATCCAAAATGGTTAACGCTGTTGCTATGGGCAGAAAAATTTATGCCAATTTAAAAAAAGCAGTCCAGTACATAATTTCAATACACATCCCCATAATACTAACCGTATTTATCCCTTTGGCGTTAGGATGGATTTATCCAAACATTTTTTCGCCAATCCATGTTATTTTTTTAGAAATAATAATGGGTCCAACCTGTTCCATTATTTATGAAAACGAACCGATGGAAAAAAATACGATGTTGCAGAAACCTAAGGCATTAACAACTACTTTTTTTAATTGGAAAGAACTATCAATAAGTATTATACAAGGATTAGTGATAACCGCAGGGACTTTATTTGTTTACCAGTATTCTATCATTAATGGTTATGATGAAGCGTTGACACGTACAATGACCTTTACTGTTTTAATAGCAGCAAATATTTTCCTCACTTTAATAAACCGTTCATTTTACTATTCAATATTTACAACTTTAAAGTATAAGAACAACATGGTTTTGTTTATCATTTTTATAACCATTGGCATTGTTGGACTTATCCTTTATGTAAAACCCTTGACAACTTTTTTTGAATTTGAAACATTGAATTTACTACAACTATTAACCTGCATTGTTATTGGTTTCATTTCGGTAATTTGGTTTGAAATTGTAAAACTGATTAAGAGAACAAAATAAATGCCGACGGACAGGGCAGCGACCAACATTGTATGCTGCAAGGCTGGCTTGACGTCGGAGTAATGAGCATTTTATCGCTATCAACTTTTCCTCCTCCTTTCGCTGACGGTGTTCGCAGAGTGTCTGCTATGTCGCCTTGTCTCCGACAAGCGGCATTGTGGAGTGTAAAGGCCACCAAAAACCAGTAGGCAATATGACCAACCACCACTATAAATCAGTTCTTAATTTCTGCTATAATGGGTAACAATACCAAACTCATCAACCCCCGAATGATAAAATTGTGCGGATGAATATTTGTACTCCGGCGGCGGCAACC
>JBBQPX010000220.1:0-5487 GCA_038216775.1 Chitinophagales bacterium | reverse complement strand
AAGAGCGACAAGCCACGGTAATAACAATAGGAATGTTTTTCTATATTGAATAGTATGTTAGATTCGTATAATTTACAAGTGGCAAAAAAACTGCTGAAAAACTAAAAATTAAAATTAATTTTATATTTATTATCCCGTTTCACGGGTTTACATTTAAACTAAAAAATACTGTTTATGAAAAAATTATTTGTAGCCTTATTCGCATTTTCAGCTGTATATATGATAAGCTGTAAAACTGGCGGTGGCGATCCAAAAGCGGTTTTATCAAGTTTTTTTGATGCGATGGCTAAAAAAGATATCGCTACAGCCCGCACTTTGGCAACTAAAGACAGCAAATCGATGTTCGATATGATGGAAATGGCCATGAAAATGAAAGACAATACCGCAGAAGACAAGACAGATGAAAAATTTGACAAATCGAGAATGCAAATGGGCGAAGCTATAATTGATGGTGACAAAGCCACGGTTAATGTAAAAGAAACTAAAACAGGTGACGCTATTGATTTTATGTTGAAGAAAGAAGATGGAAGCTGGAAAGTTGCTATGGACATGGGAAGCCTGATGAATATGGGTGCAGAAAAAATGAAAGAAAAAGGAATGGATAACATGGATACGGAAAAAATGACTGAGCAGCTTGAAAAATTCAAAAACATGAGCGCCGATTCACTAAAAATGATGATGAATAAGGGAATGGAAGCGTTAGATTCTATGAAAGAAGTTATGAAGCAAAAATAAAATTATTTTATTTATTTTCTTAGCATCCCGGTAATTTATCGGGATGCTTTTTTTTGCGGTACACTAAAGATGTTTAACTTTAACTATGATAAAGAAAATCTTCCTCGGCCTGTTACTGATTACAGCAATTAGTTCCTGCAGCAATGAAAGTAAAAAAGAGCCTGTTACCAATATAGAAGTAGCCACTGCCTTTGTAAGAGACATTCTGGATAATAAGTTAACTGAAGCAGAAAAGTATTTGCTTAAAGATGAAACAAACCAGCAGATATACGAAAGGTTTAAACAGAAATACGATGCGCTCGATAAAAATGTATTACAGAAATATAAAGAGGCAGATATAATTACAAATAATATAAATACCAGTGTTGACAGTATCTGTATTTTTAATTACAGCACAAGTTATAAAAAAGATGATACTACTATTTTAAAACTGGTAAGGGTAGATAATAAATGGCTGGTAGATATGAAATACACATTTCCCGGAGACCGTTAAAGAACAACATGATTAAAAATTTATTACTAGTTGGTTTAGGCGGTGCTTTAGGATCGATGTTAAGGTATGCAGCTGCAGTAATGATAAATACAAAGTATTTCCCATGGCCTACCTTAACGGTAAATATTATAGGTAGTTTTTTTATCGGTTTAATTTTTGCCCTTAGTATTAAGGATGAAACTTTTTTAAATAACTGGAAACTGTTTTTAGCAACTGGTATTTGCGGAGGATTTACAACTTTCTCTTCTTTTTCGCTGGAAAACATGGGACTACTGCAGCAAGGAAAATACGCAACAGCTTTGACGTACATTTGCCTCAGCATTATTCTCGGCATTATTGCTGCATTTGCCGGCTATAAAATAATCAGTTAACCATACTTACAACTCAGTTCTTAGTACTTAACACTTACAACTCAAACCAATGTACACACTTCATCCCTGGCACGGCGCTCATTTCGGAGAAAAATCCCCTCAAACAGTTAATGCGCTCATCGAAATTCCGCAAGGTTCCCGTGCCAAATACGAAATTGATAAAAAGACCGGACTTTTAAAATTAGACCGCGTAATTTATTCTTCATTTCACTATCCTGTTAACTACGGTTTTATTCCGCAAACACTTGGTGAGGATAATGATCCTTTGGATATTCTCGTTATTTGCAGCGAAAGCATCCAACCACTTTGCCTGGTTCAGGCAACCATTATTGGTAATATGCAGATGATTGATAATGGCGAAAAAGACGATAAAATTATCGCAGTAGCTAGTAACGACCCCGGTGTAAATTATTATAGTGATGTACAAGACCTGCCCAAACATTTTATTGCCGTACTCCGCAATTTTTTTGAGCAATATAAAGTACTTGAAAATAAAAAAGTAGAAATAGATGAATTTCAAAATAAGGAAGATGCCTATAAAGTAATACAACAGGCTATAGAATTTTACAAAACCAATTTCTCTAAATGAACAAGGTAAAAAAACCGGTTATGGATATACAGACAATTTTAATACTCATAGCAGTAGGCATTTTCGCAGGCATGCTTAGTGGCTTAGTTGGCGTGGGCGGAGGAATTATTATTGTGCCCGCACTCGTTTACTTTCTGGCTTTTTCACAAAAAATGGCACAAGGCACTTCGCTGGGCATTTTATTATTGCCAATAGGCATTCTGGGGGTTGCACAATATTATAAGGCGGGGTATATTGATATGCGTGTGGTTGCCATTATTTCGTTCGCCTTTTTAGCAGGTAGTTATTATGGCAGTAAAATTGCCCTTACCCTGCCGCAGGACACGGTGAAAAAAATATTTGCCATACTAATGTTAGTTATTGCTGTAAAAATGCTCTTTTTCGATAAGCCTAAAAAAACAGCCGAAACCTCTAAGCTGCAACAGCAAACCGAAGGTTTACAAAAAAAACCATCAACTGATATGGATGGCGGCTGATTTAAATATACCGCTTAATAAGCCGCAGCCTTTGTGTACGCTTACCCGTATCGGAATCTACGATGCCTTCGTTATCTATTTTATCAACCCGTACCTTGCCCGAGGCGTGAATAATTTCATGCGGATTCAATAAAATTCCGGTGTGAATAATTTTCCCTTCTTCATCATCAAAAAAAGCAAGATCTCCACAATGCGCCTGTTGCAGAAAGCCAACAAGCTCACCCTGCGCTGCCTGTTGCTCCGCATCTCTCAACAGAGCAATATTTAAAAATTTATAAACAGACTGTGTAAACCCGCTACAGTCAACTCCAAAAACAGATTTGCCACCCCACAAGTAGGAGCTGTTTAAAAATTTATACGCTAATAATTTAATTGTTTTTGTATCATGCTTAGCAGTTTCAGGCTCCCACACGTTGCCCTTAAAATGCACAGTATTTTTTCTCCAGAAAGCACTGCCATTCTTCATAGCCGTTAACGAACTGCCGAAAGGAACCCACATCATATGCCCGTTGTAATCAATTTCATTAGCCCAGTCTGCTGTTAAACTATTTTCTTTAAGGTAATAATGCACTTCATCAATTTCCTGCAAATGAGATTGCCGGCACCATCCGGTATAGGCATCCGTTTTACTTACAATTTTAACCCAGCCATCTTTATCAACAACAGTAATAATGCAGCACTCACCAAATAACAACTGGCTCACCATTTCCGTTCTGTGGTCGGGTTCTATCCGTATGGGGGCTATCGGTACACAACAAACAGCGTGGCTCATGTTTTAATTTTCGTTATGTATAAAATTATGGAATTTCAAGTAAGTTTACATCTTATACTAAATGGATTTATAAATTATATAAGCCTGTCCCCATTTTTCGGGAGAGTAAATAAATAAATCTTAGATTATATTATTAAGAACATTGCGGATTTTTTTTTAGTCAGATAAACTTTTACTTAAAATAGTATTTAAAAGCAGTGTTATTAAAGAACAATTTTTTACGCCAGTTTTGAACAGTAACAAATACCAACATATCAGCGATGCGGAACTGCTTGTCAGGTTCAATGCAGATCATGACAATGAATGGCTTGGCATTCTGCTGGAACGCTATACCATGTTGCTGTTGGGTGTTACTATGAAGTATTTAAAAAATGAAGAAGAAGCAAAAGACGCTGTACAGCAGGTATTTTTAAAAGCAATTAACGAACTACATAAATATAAAGTGGAGTATTTTAAGAGCTGGATTTATATGATTGCCAAAAACCATTGCCTTATGAAGCTGCGGGATAAGAACAGATTCAGTGGAGAAATTAACGAAAAAACAATGGCTACCCCGGCAGAGGCAGAGGATAAAAACAGTTACATTGAAAAAGACAGAACACTGGATAGCCTGAGTGTAGCTTTGCAGCAACTTAACAATGAGCAGCAACAATGCGTAACTTTGTTTTACCTGCAGAAAAAAAGCTACCAGGAAATTTCAGAACAAAGTGGCTTTACCGTTATGCAGGTGAAGAGTAACATACAAAACGGAAAAAGAAATTTAAAAATAATAATGGAACGGCAGGGGAATAGGAGTTAGGAATTGGAAATTGAGAATTGGGAATTAGGAGTTAGGAGTTAGGAGTTGGGAATTAGGAGTTAGTAATTGGTGATTAGGAGATATGCGTGTAACAGTTTAAATATTTACCACTCACCTTTCACCACTCACTACTCACCACTCACCACTCACCTTTCACCATTCACAATTCACCACTCACAATTCACTATTCACCACTCACCATTCACTACAAATGAGCGACGATTTAAAAGACATATTATCTAACTTAAATAAAGATATCGAACAGGATAAACTGCTCGACTATCTTAATAAGCAACTGTCTGCTGCTGATGCGCATGAATTGGAAAAGCAGATGGCAGATGATGAGTTTATGAACGACGCCGTTGAAGGACTGGAGCAGTTCAAAAATAAAAAAGACCTTTCCGTTTTAGTTGATCAGCTTAATAAAGATCTGAAAAAAGAAACTGCAAAAAAGAAAAGCAAAAAAGAAAAAAGAAAACTTAAAGACCAGCCCTGGCTTTACATTACTATCGTTATCTTATTGCTGCTGATTATTATCAGTTTTGTAGTTATTAAAAAATATTTAAGCGGGTGAATTGTATAAGTTGATTTTAAAATCAGAAAAACGCTTAATAACTAGCCTGTTTTATAGTGATGTTAGTTTGTGGCATTTAATTATTATCCTCCCTCCGTAACGTCAAAACAATTACGGGATTACTGAATATCGTAATTGTAATTGCTGTACTATACTCATAAGTACCGCTGTCTCTTTTACAACCTCAACATGTAATTCCATTTCTCACTGATCTGTTAATTTCAATTCTCGCCGATGCATTTTGTTTACTGTGAAATGCATATTCCTTTAGGTTTTGTAGAATCATGTTCCAGTGGTCAAAATAGAACTGATTTAGTTTTTCGCTTTTAGAATACATGGCGCAAGAAAGAAATTGATTCAAATCTTTAAAAAGACTCCCAATAATAATAACTATTCAAAAAAAACAATCACACAGCTTTAATTTATAATGTAAAGCGCCGGCGATTGAAAAAACTGATATTCACTTTTCCCAATCCAAAGTTTGAAACATATCAATTTCATCGATATCTGGAACAACACATTATTTTGGTAATATGCTTAAATATTTACTCACAATTTTTCGTAGGTTGTAATAACCGAATTAGTAGTAACGAAATAACTTACTATTAAGCAGCTTTGGAAAAGCTAACAGCAAGTATCGACAGGTATCAAATCACACCTTAGGTGAATAAATAAAGG
>JBBQPX010000219.1:0-5490 GCA_038216775.1 Chitinophagales bacterium | reverse complement strand
CGTAAAAGTTACAACAATTAAGTTAATCCATTGTTTAACAGAGATAATATCCTTGTTTAAACATCATTACTTTTGGATTGCTTATCTTTACTACTAAAATATTACAACATGAAAAAAATAGTACTACTATTAAATGCGGTGTTATTATTGTCGCTTGCAAATGCACAAACTTTAACAATGCCTCAACCATCGCCAACGCAAACAATAAAACAAAATTTTAGTGTTGGCTCCATTGATTTAAGCTATAGCCGCCCGGCAAAAAAAGGAAGAAAAATAATGGGTGAGCTTGTACCCTTTGGTAAAGTGTGGCGCACAGGTGCCAACGGTGCAACCACGTTAACTTTTAGTGATGATGTTACAATTGGTGGTAAAGAAGTAAAAGCAGGTAAATATGGCTTGCTTACCATTCCTGATGCTGGTAAGTGGACTATTATTATTTCGAAAGATGATAATATAAATAACCCTGCTAATTATAAAGTTGAAAATGATGTGGTACGTTTACAGGCGGATGTGGTAACCACGCCTTTGTCAGTTGAAAATTTCACGATAAATTTTGCTGATATTACCGGAAGTAGCTGCAATGTAGAAATGATGTGGGAAAACACTTATGTAAACTTTCCTATAACCACGGGCACCGACGCAAAGGTGATGAAGCAGATTGATAATTTGATGAATAAGGATACGAAGCCTTATTATAATGCAGCATCTTATTACTATGATAATGGTAAGGATTTAACCCAGGCTTTAACATGGGTTAACAAAGCTTTGGAAACAAACAAAGAAGCCTTTTATATGTACATGTTAAAAGCACGGATACTACAAAAAACAGGCGACAAAAAAGCCAGCAAAGCCGCTGCAGAATCATGTATAGAGTTTGCCACTAAGGCAAAAAATGACGATTATATTAAAATGGCAAAGGATTTAATTGCCACTCTATAATTTTAAAAAAAAATGTAAAAATGCGATGTTGCCAAAAGCAACATCGCATTTTTACATTAAAGCTAATTGCATTTACCCAATGGCCACAAAATGTTATCAAAAAAATAAAGTTCGGGTGTTATAGGTGTACGAAACAAAGTCTTAAAATAGTAGCGTCTAAAAATGTAAACTGTTTACTGCGTTACTTGTAAAATACGATATATCACTTGCTGTACATTTACCAACCAACACTTATAAATTTAGTACAGGCGTAGAGGTAAGCTTGTAAAACTGGTGATTGTATTATTAAAATGATTTTTGGATACGATTGTGCTGAAAGCGACTTTGTATGTCTTATATTTGATGTTATTAACCACTCCAAACCAAACATGTATGAGCAATTTAAAACCAGGGTCAGACGACACGATTCCAGAACAGGAAGCTATTGACATTACGACCAACTACCGTGACTACATTTCAAAAATTGACCCACAACCAAATTACACCAGGGCTTTTAACATTCCCATGATAGATATACAGGAACTGGCTGCGGGATTTCCAAAATGCCCATCAGTAAGAGCATATTTGTGTATGGCAGTACCGGGAGATGTTACCACATTAAAAATTGTGCTTGTGCCTGTTGATTCAAATAATAAAGATGTTCTTAGCGTTCCTGTGGAAATTAGCGGAGCATTCGTTGACCAGAGCACCATTTATGATTTTACTTCTCCGTGTCCGCAAACATGTGATATTGATAGTCCATTATTTTCATAATATATTTCATGGACGCCAAGTTTTTCATGCAGTTTACGGTGCCGATAAGTATATTACTACCCATTTTTTTGGGACTGGTAAAATATAGAACACTTCGTCAGCCTGCAAAAATTATACTTTTGTATGTCATCGTTTCTGCGTTAGCTAATGGTTTTTCTATCATAATATCTAAATACGGACATATGAATAATATGCCGGTTGTACATGTATATACAGTGGTTGAAGTTTTGATTATTATGACTTATTACAAGGCAGTGCTCGAACACAGAAAGAAAAACAGTCTGTATTTATCTATAGCAATTATATTCACCGTTGTGAGTATTGTTAATGCGTTATTCTTTCAAAGCATTTATTTGTACAACAGTTATACAAGATCTTTGGAAGCCATAATTTGCTTGTTATTTGCTATCAATTATTTTGCTAAAGCAGCTTCAGCTCCTTCAACTCATAAAGTATTGAAGGAAGCTGATTTTTATTTCAATGCCGGCTTCTTTCTATATTTTTCCGGGGCGCTGATGCTGTTTATCTTTTCTAATTTTGTTATTCAGAATTTGAAAAGTCCTGATTACTTAATTATATGGGCAATTCATGCAGGTTTGGTATTATTGATGTACCTGTTATTTTCAATTGGATTTTTACTATGCAAAAAGTAACGGATAATATTTTTTTACTAGTGATATTCGCCATGCTGGGTACATTTATACTGGCAGCTGCTTTTATATTGTTTTTTGTACAGTACCAACGCAGGCTAACCGCCCAAAAAGAAGCTATGCAAAAAGCAGAACTTGATCACAGCGAAAAACTATTGCATGCCACCCTGCTATCGCAGGAGGAAGAAAGAAAGCGGATTGGAAGAGATTTACATGATGATGTTGGCGCCTCCTTATCAAACCTGAAAATGATAATGGCACAAACTATACAATCTGCTGATGAAAAGCCTGTTTACAAACCTTTAATAGATAATATTATCACAAGTGTACGCAGTATTTCTCATGCGCTCTCACCTCCCGGATTAGCCCTTTTTGGATTAGAAAATACCCTCCACGAACTTTTTGACACCTTTAATGCCGCAGGCATGCTGCATGTGCAATTTGAAAATGGATTAGCAGGAAAACTTGATTCATTTAATGAACAGACTTCGCTTGCTTTGTACAGAATAATTCAGGAGTTGCTGACAAATACAATTAAACATGCTGAAGCAAAAAATGTTATAATAAAAACATTTACAGAAGCTGATATTAATATAATCAGCTTCCAGGATGATGGTAAAGGTTTATCATCTGCCGAAGGCAAAAAACCCGGTATGGGAATGCAGAATGTGGAAGCAAGGTTGCGCATGATAGGCGGCTTTAGTGAAATGCCAACTACTGAAAAAGGCTTTCTAATTAAAATATCAGTTCCTGAATAAAGCGGTAAAAAGTTATGGACAAAATACTTATTTCTTTGGTTGATGATCAGCAATTGTTTAGAACAAGCCTTGCTTCGTTAATAAAAACTGTGCCTGGTTTTACTTTATTATCAGAGGCAGAAAATGGAAAACGTTTTATTAAACAACTGCAAGCCGATAATAAACTGCCGCATATTGCTTTGATAGATATGGAAATGCCTGAGATGAATGGCGTGGAATTAAATGCCGTTTTACAAAAAGATTATCCATCCATTAAAACACTGGTGCTATCTACCTTTAACCAGGAAAGATTTATCAGTAAAATGATTGAAGCCGGAGCCTGTGGCTACCTCACAAAAAACTGTGAGATTGAAGAACTAATTACCGCCATTAACTCAACGCATAAAAGTGGCTTTTATTTTAACCAGGAAACGCTTTCTGCCATGCGCAACGCATCGCAATACAAATCTTCAGGCATTAAGAATATAAACAACCTTCCTGTTGAGCTTACAGAAAGAGAAAAAGAAATACTGCTGTTACTTTGTAAAGAACTTACGAATATTGAAATAGGCGAACAACTTTTCTTAAGCCCAAGAACTGTAGAGGGCCACCGTAATCATCTTCTTGCTAAAACCGGGTGCAAAAACACAGCAGGCCTTGTAATTTTTGCTATAAAGTATCACATTTTCAATATAGAACTTTAGCGCTCACATAAAACAGGTATTTATACCTGTTTTAGAAACAGTATATACACCCTGTTTTTTCCACCTCAAATTTCTTCTCTTTGTGTTACAATCAAACAGACGCTGATTGTAAATGGCAACTACTATTCTTTGACATAGAACACCGCAATTAACATTACCGAACCAAAACTTTTATTCAATTGTGATATTAATGCGGCTGTTCAGCATATTTTTTTTCTGCTTATCTGCTTTAAGCTTGAACAACAAAGAGCAGATTTCAGAAGTTCCAGGGGGTTTTCTAAAAGTAAAAAGCCGCCCTATTCTTAGGGTGGCTTTATTTTTTATTCACTGGACAACTTTAGTTGATTTTAAATCATGCTCAAGCAAAACAACATTTCATAAAAAATTCAAGTACCGTCTTTTATTCAGCCTAAACTTATAATAGAGCAATATTAAAAACAAAGCCCCTGCTTACCCAAGGCAGCTACGTAACAACCGGTTGCCTTTTTTAGTGTTAACCAGATTTTGCAGCTTCTTAAGTTATTTATGACAGGCTCAAGTAAAAGGGAGTAGTATTTAAAAAAAGCTTTGACTAACGCACACGTTTTGGCAAGCAGCCGAGCCTCACCTTCTCGTTGGATTGCGCCTTAGCGTGTTGCAAGCGTGCTTTTTACATCAATATAAAAGAATGAAATTGTGTTTCATAATAAATAATACTTGCAAAATATAAGTTTGTGCAGCATTTTACATTTTTCTCCCTGCTATTGTTTAATTAATTTCTTAGTAATAGTTCCTTTATCAGTATCTATTTTAAATATATAGAATCCAGGCGCAAGTGTATTTTTAAAGTATATTTTATTGCCTAAAAGGTTGGCTGTTTGATAAACTAATTTTCCATTTATGTCATACACCGTTACTTTTTTTACAATATTATTTGTGTAAATAGATACATAATCAGTAAAAGGATCGGGCCCTACATTAACCGACAATACAGTTTTATTTAAATTTATTTTAACCACCTCGCTGTACTTATACAATCCATTTTTATCAATAATTTTTAACCGATAAAAAACAAACCCTGCATTTGCATTATTTAATACAGCATTAATATCAGTGTAGTTATACAGATTTAAGACAGTATTTTTTCCTGCCACAGTTTTTATGGAGGAAAAAGATGTGCCATTATAACTTCTTTCTAAAATATAATCAGCCACATCTGTTTCGTTTTCTGTACGCCAGTTCAGTAAGGCATCATTATCTTTTTTTATTGCCGTAAAATTTATAACATTTACTGCCAACGGTACATTAAATGGCCCATCTACTTCAAAGTCATCAATAGCTACACCGGGCATAGTAGCAGCACCATCAGACTTAAATCTTATTCGGAATGCCACGCTTTTATTTCCTGCCAAAAAAGAAGGATCATAATTATAGCTTGTATAACCAGCCACCCTAAGGCCCGAAAAAAATGCTTCGTTTAAAGGAAAAGCTGTAACAGCAGTTACATTGGCAAAATCATACCAGTTGGCCTGCACTGCTATACCAAGCGGTAACCAGTTTCTGCCCGAATCTAAAGTGTATTCAACTCGAAAACCATCATAGTCTGTTTCCACCCATCTCTTAGATTTAAAACGTAAAAGGTATGCCGCACTTGGTGTTGAAAAATTATAGTTAGGCGTCATTAAACTCGCATCAGTATTATTGGCATAATTACCAAACAAACCAGTT
>JBBQPX010000218.1:0-5533 GCA_038216775.1 Chitinophagales bacterium | reverse complement strand
GGTGGTTTTTTAACTTTAAAGAAAAAAATGCATGGCTACCATCACAAAATTTGAAGATCTGGAAATTTGGCAATAGGCCAGAGAATTATCTAAAGATGTTTATTTATTAACTTTTATTGAACCGATAAAAAACGACTTCAGATTAAAAGACCAAATGCGTGGGAGTTCTGGTTCAATAATGGATAATATTGCCGAGGGATTTGAGAGAGGTAGTAAACTGGAATTTATAAATTCTCTAAGCTATTCAAAAGGAGAAGTAGGAGAATTAAAATCTCAACTTTATTGAGCCTTAGATAATAAATACATAAGCCAGGAAATATTTGATAACCTTTACAGTAACGCTGATTTGATAACAAAAAAAATAACTGCATTTATTACTTACCTTAATACTTCAAAAATAAAAGGGCAAAAATTTAAAAACAGAGACTAATGTCAGAACAACCACAAACCAAAAACAACAAACCACAAACCAACGGCCCTCTTGTAGGTATAGTAATGGGAAGCGAAAGCGACCTTGATGTAATGAAAGCGGCAGCCGAAATTCTGCGCCAGTTTGAAGTAGAACCGGAGTTAACGATTGTATCGGCACATCGCACGCCCGAACGCCTGCGTGACTATGCCATGAAAGCTAAAGAGCGTGGTTTAAAAGTTATAATAGCAGGTGCTGGCGGTGCTGCGCATTTACCCGGCATGATAGCTGCTCAAACCATTTTGCCTGTTATTGGAGTACCGGTTAAATCGAGCAACAGTATGGATGGTTGGGATTCTGTTCTGTCTATTTTACAGATGCCTTACGGAGTACCCGTTGCGACAGTAGCACTTAACGGTGCAAAAAATGCAGGCATACTAGCGGCACAAATACTAGCCCTGCACGATACAAGCATTGCCGGTAAGCTTGAAGCATTTAAGGAATACCAGGATGATATAGTTATGGAAAGCGTTAAGAATGTAAGAAGCTTCGGTTTTAGAAATGAGTTTGATTAAATAGCTGCAGTCCAAACCGGGCTGCAACTATTATATTTTTTACACATCGAAATTTCTGTATTACTTCGCCTGCAACAAAGCCAGAAGCTTTTCAGCTGCAGGTTCTGATGATGCAGGATTTTGTCCTGTTATCAGCAGTCCATCTTCTAGTACATACGGCGCAAAAGCACTTGTTTTTTCATAATGTGCTCCATTTTCCTTCAGCATATCTTCCACCAAAAAGGGAACTACATCAGTAAGTTTAACTGCTTCTTCTTCCTCATTAGTAAACCCGGTAATTTTTTTACCTTTTACCAACGGTTCTCCGTTTAAGGCTTTTACATGTTTTAATGCTGCAGGCGCATGGCATACAAAAGATACTGGCTTTTGTGTGTTATAAAAATCTTCAATCAGTTTAATGGAATCTTTATCTTCTGCAAGATCCCATAATGGACCATGACCGCCCGGATAAAAAACTGCATCATAATCTGATGCCTTTATTTCGGATAGAATGTGCGACTTGGCGAGTTTAGCCTGAAGCGCATCATCTTCCTTAAATCTAATGGTAAAAGCTGTTTGCGCATCTGCTGTATCACTAGAAGGGTCTATCGGTGGTTGTCCGCCTTTTGGC
This sequence comes from Chitinophagales bacterium, assembly GCA_038216775.1. GTDB lineage: Bacteria > Bacteroidota > Bacteroidia > Chitinophagales > Chitinophagaceae > Ferruginibacter. The sequence continues at coordinate 3,939 of JBBQPX010000218.1, read as the reverse complement.
GAAGCAATAGTAACGTTAACACCCTTATCTGTAAGTGTATAATAAGGTGCAGCAAATTCTTCAATCCAGAACCCTGTTTTTTTTCCGGTATCTCCTAATTTGTCGTGGCTGGTTAATACAAAAAGTACATTCATAAAATTATTTTTGTTTTATTAGTCCAATAATAATACCAAAATAAATTAAGTTAAGCCGGTAATAATTGTGGGTAAACATGTACCCAACTTTGCAGTTTGTAGTGGCGATATGGCAACTGGAGCCCACAGCAATTAATCTGGAAAAACCTGCCGAATATGATAGGCGCAGTAAGAAGAAGAAAAAAAGATCAGTAGATCTGGCGGGTAATAACTGCCTGTACCGAACTAAAAATTGCCGGCAACGATACATTTCAGCGATTAGCGGAAAATACTTGTTGATGAAACTCCAACTAATAATTGAATACCATATCAATCAGCTAACAGACAGTATTTGCTCAATGTCTAAAGCAAATTCCATTGCCAGCCTTTTATCGGATTCAAAATTACCTTTGGTATGTTCGGCATCATCTTGCCACCTGCCATTTTGAAATTTTCTGGCAAAGTATACGCCTGACCTTACTGTAACATGATACCATGCTGTGGCATTGTAAGAAATGGTAATTAAACCTCCCACATTTGTTGCCCTGTCAGCATGAAAGGTAATGTGTAAATGCGATTCGTTGGGCGGCTTAATAATAATATCTGTACCCTTGTCAAGATCAAGGTTTGTTCCGCCTGGTAAACCCTGCCTTTTAAACATAATTGTTGATGGCATAATTATTAATTTTAAGATTAAAGTCTTTTAAAATTAAAAATAAATTACAGATAAACAAAGTACTTTTTTCAATGTCCCCTAGGCAACAATAAAAAAAGGTTCGTAAAAACGAACCTGCTAAAAATTTTTCATGCTGATAGAAAATTTTACGAACCTGCAATATACTGCTCCATATGCCCAATAATAGATTTCTGTTCTTCAATTATGTGACGGACAACATCCCCGATAGAAATAATCCCAACAAGTTTGCCGCCATCTACAACCGGCAAATGCCGAATATATTTACTACTCATTAATCCCATGCATTCTTCAATGGTACTTTCGGGCTTAACAGTAATTAAATTTGATGTCATAATTTCACCAATATTAGTATCTTTTGATGCTTTGCCTTTAAGCACAACTTTACGGGCATAGTCACGTTCGGTAAAAATTCCAGCTAGCTTATCGTCTTCCATAACAAGCAATGCGCTCACATTTTTATCAACCATTATTTCAAGTGCATGATAGACAGAGGTATCTGGAGCTATTGAAAATATTTCTTTTCTTTTAGAGCCTAAAATGCTACTTACTGCTGCCATAAACGATAAATTTTGAGGTGACTGATTTCGTTACAAAAACAAGCTTTTTACTAAAATAGCAATTTTAGGCGAAAATTAAAATTAAATGATTGTAAACAGGGTTTAAAGCGGGAGTTTCGGTTCTTCGAGCACTACAAACTGCTGTTCCAGGCTTAAGGAATTTTCATATAGAAATTTAATAAAGCTACTACCCCATTTTGCATAAAAGGGCATAAAGTTTTCAATACGCTCCTGTAGATTATTATGTGGGAATAACTGTTCTTTTAGTTTATGTAACTGCCTTTGCTGCGCCTCAAATTTTTTCTTTTCCGCACGTAGCATTTTCTTTTCCAGTGCATTAATTTTTCGTAAGGCAAGTTTTTCAAGTGCTTCGGTATGTGGTTGCAATGTTGTATCGACCGCGCCTGCTGTTTTTCTTAATGCTGTATAAAATGCATGTGTTCCTTCCCTTTCTTTATTCAGATTTAACTGCACCCCGCTATCTCTCTTAACTAATACCGTCAGTAAATCCTGTTCATTTTTAAATAAATCATAGATTGCAAATCCAAGTTCAGCCGCTTTTTCAGCATATTTTTTTTCAACTACTAAAAAAGAATTACGCAAAACCAACACCGGAAAAGGCACCCCTACGGCTGTAAATACATTCTTCAATTCAAGCCAATATGCTATCTCTCCGCCGCCGCCAATAAATGCGATGTTGGGCAAAATCATTTCCTGAAAAACCGGGCGAAGGATTACATTGGCGCTGAACCGTTCAGGATTTGAGTCAAGTTCCTGAAGTATCTCCGCCTCAGTAAAACTAATTTCAGTATCAACAACTTTAAAATGATTGGCAGATTTTTCGATCCGGTCTCTTCTGTCATCTTTTAAATAAAACAAATTCAATTCTCTGCCGCCGGCCTGCACTTTATATGCTTCAGGAAAGTGGCTTGCTGTTTCCTGAACGATGCTGTGTGAGAACTGCTCTTTTAATTCTTTTGCTACAACGGGTATAAAGGCCCTTTTATAATCTGCATCATCAGGTAATACAATGATGAGTCCATATTCGCCAAAGAGACCGTTTACCAGTTTAAAGGTTGCCTGTTCAATGGTAGTTCCTTCAATATAGCAGGCTTTCATTTGGCTAATTATTTCCTTGCCAAATGGTTGCACTGCAATCTCTCCTTCAATAGCATCCAGCATTTGTATCAATCCTTTATCAACCTTCATCCTGCCCACGGCCCCTGTCTGGTTCGTTTTCCATTCGTGTTTAATACCATTGATGTAGATATGTCCCAGTTCATCCAGGTCGGCATCTTCGCTACCCATATAATACACCGGTACAAAATCATTTTCAGGCATATCGGCTTTTAGCTTTTGGCAAAGTCTGATTGCATGCAGGATCTTATAAATAAAATAGAGGTGCCCTGTAAAAATATTGGGCTGGTGTGCGGTGGTAACCGTAAAGCAATTATCATTTTTTAATAACTCAAAATTCGAAAGTTGTTTAACAGTTGATTTTGCGCTTTTATAATGTTTGTTTAGCGTCTTTTCCAGAAGTATCCTGTCTGTTGGATATTTTTTTCTGTCCGTTATAGCAGCCTTAATTCCTTCTATTGAAACCGGATGTCTGAAAAATGAAGTAAGCTGTTCTGCTTCTTCTACATAATCCACAATCATCTTTGAAAAAAAACCTGTTTGCCGATATGTATCCTGTATTGCTGCCTTGTTCATGAATGATTTTTTACCACTGCTGGTTTTAAATAACAAATTTACATTAATCCTTAAAATTAAGCGTTGACTGTCCTGTTAATTTATAGTAGAAATCATTTTCATTAAATGTGATTATAATTAACTTTTAACCTGTTTTAAATCATTTCTTTTGTTCACTGATATTTTTATATTTACCCCGTAACGACCATATTCTATCAACCTTAAATAAACTTTTATGAAAAAAAAGTATATCAGGATTTTACTGGGTATAGTTACAATTTTTGTACTACTCAGTATAATAAACTCCTGCAATAATAATGAAAACAACAATACGGCATCAAAAGCTTCCAAAGATTCGGTACAGCATAAGAAAATTGCGAGGGGCGAATATCTTGCATATCATGTTTCGGCTTGTATAAACTGCCATAGCCAAAGAGATTACAAACAGTTTTCAGGCCGTGTAATAAAAGGAACAGAAGGAATGGGCGGAGAAGTTTTTAATGAAATTTATGGCATACCCGGCGTTGTGTTTGCCCGAAATATTACCCCTGATACCGTTAATGGTATTGGCAAGTGGACCGATGATGAAATTGCAAGAGCTATTACAAAAGGCATCAATAAAAACGGCGATACACTTTATCCTATCATGCCGTACCCTCACTATAATAAAATGAGTACCGAAGATGTGTACAGTATTATTGCGTTTTTAAGAACTTTAAAACCAAACGCTAATAAAGTTCTTGACAGAGAATTATCTAAACCTCTGGCTGCTGTTTATCCCGATTTACAAAATACATCTGTTAATAATAATTTACAACAGCCTGCTATGGTAGATATGGTAACACAGGGTGCATATATGGTAAATATTGCTGCATGCAGG
>JBBQPX010000217.1:0-5551 GCA_038216775.1 Chitinophagales bacterium | reverse complement strand
ATCGCCGTAAATAATTCCTAATGCAACCAAAAGGCCGGCTGCAGTTACTTTGTTAACATGTTTAGACACAGTATAAATTTAAACCTTCAACAGTAATTACAAAAATTATAATACCGGCATTTTATCATTGAGCATCATCGTGGCGTCGCAATCACTTTATCGGCAAACCAATGGGCAACATTAATTGAAGCGAAATAAATTGAATCGAACACGCTTATTTTAAAATGCGGTACAAATGTATAAGTAAAACGTAAATACATACGTAAATATTTTAAATAGTTATACAGAAAATCAGAACCACCGACAAAATTGGTTGTATGAGGCATTTGTGTGCACACAGTATTATTGTATATTAATTCTTAATATCTACCTTTATAAAATGCAGGAAGCGATTAGCAAAACTAAATTCTAAGCCCAAATCATGAAAATAATTTCTTCGCTTTTGTCTGTTTTATTGATGATACCATCCAGCGCTTCAGCTCAAAAAGAAAACCAATCTGATGTAACCAACGTTGCCAAGGTTACCATCATTAATCCCGGCTTCAGTTTTGAGCAAAGAATTGGCAAACACCAAACCCTTTACGGGCAAGTGTTTATGAACACAGCTATCTCCTTAAATTATTCATCAACCTTCGGCGGTAGCACCAAAGTCTATTTTGACCCCGCAGTAACATTGCAATACCGCTATTACTATAATATTAATAGGCGGCTTAATGCAGAAAAGCGGATAGATATGAACAGCCTTAATTATGTAGGTGCAGTTTGGGAGACAGTTTTTTCGAAGCAAAATATTGGGCAGCGCAACTATGATGAGTTGAAAGCAAGACCGATAGATAAGGTGGGTGTGGTTTGGGGTTTTCAAAGAAATTACAAAAGCAGATTTAGCCTTGATGTAAATGTTGGACCTGGATATTTGTTTGCAAAACAAACCACATCATATATTTATGCAAACCCAACAGTTAAAGAAACCATTGGACAGCCCACTATTTTAGGGCAGGTAAATATTGGCATCTGGCTAAATAAAAGAAAGGCGAATGACTAAAATTTTGAGAAACTTTAATTTTTTTAGCCACATCGTGGCGGCATTTTGGTAGTCTAAATGTAACAATCGTTTATTTTAGCCCCAGCGGGGCGGCATTTTTAAAAATATCGCCCCGCTGGGGCTTTTGAAATTACAAACAATAAACTCTTTGCTACCAAAATTCCGGCTCTACGAGCCTTGACCTAAAATAAAATAACTCTGCTAAAGGTTTAAACTTACTTTTTCCCTTCTACCACTTTCTCATAAACCTTATAAACATCTTTTAGCTTAGCAATGTAAATACTGCGGCCATGGGTGGCTATAACTAATTCATTTTCTCTTTGTTGTATGGCAATATCATGCACCGGCACACGTGGCAGATTATTATCTAAAACCATGCAGGTTTTACCCATGTTGAATGAAGCATACAAGCCATTATCAGTTCCTATGTAAATGATATTTTCTTTTTTTGCGTCCTCGGTAATTACATTAATAGGTTCCATGGGTAAATCAGGTGCAATTTGCGCCCAGCTTGTGCCATAATCTTCACTTACAAATAAAAAGCTGCTGAAATTATCATTTCTGTAACCATTCAGCGAAGCGTAAACCCTGCCCTCTTTAAAAGCCGAAGGCGTTACACGGCTCACATAAAAACCTTGCACAGTTTTGGGCAAACCACCACTAACTTTTGTCCAGTTGTAGCCATCATCTTTACTTACCTGAATATTTCCATCATCAGTACCAATATAAATCAAACCAAATTTCAAGGGAGATTCTGCCAATGTTGTTGATGTTCCAAATGGTACATCACCATCTCTGCTGCCGTTGGTTAAATCGCCGCTAAGTACTTCCAGATTTTCTCCTTTTTGTAAACTGCGATGAAATTTATTAGTGGCGTAATAAAACACATCCTGGTTGTGCCTGCTTAACCAAATGGGCGTTTGCCAGTTAAAGCGATATTTCGGTTCTCCCAAATCCGGTCTGGGATAAATAAACAGCCGCTTGCCGCCATCAGTACTTCTTCTACCATAAAAACCAAATTGTGAGCCGGTGTAAGCTGTTTTATTATCTCTTGTATCAATAGCCACCTGCATACCATCGCCGCCGCCAATCTGTTTCCAGGGATAAACGCCTTCATAATCCCATTGGTCAATATCCTTTGTGTTTGAAGGGCCAAACCAGGTACCGTTATCCTGCAAACCACCATAAATATTGTATGGCTTTGCATCATCAACCGCTATTTTGTAAAACTGCCCAACAGATGGCGTATTGGCTTTAAACCAATGCTCGCCGTTATCATACGTAACATTACAACCGCCATCATTGGCTGCCACCCAATGCCCGTCACGGCTGGGGTTCATCCAGCAGCCATGCCAATCTGCATGTGTGGCATCGTTGTCCGTTTCGGTAAAAGTTTTACCGCCATCGGTGCTTAACATTAATTGGTATCCGCTGATGACCACTTTATCTGCATTGGTATTACTTACTGATATCTTTCCAAAATAATATCCATAAGTATTGTACAGGTCGAGGCCTTTGGTATTTACTTTTTTCCAGGTTGCACCAGCATTATCACTTCGGTAAATTTCGCAACCAATTATCGGTGTTTCAAAAAGCGCCGTGTTTGCATCAAAAAGATAATTATAAATTTCGGTTGATTTTATCTTGTCGGTTTTAACCAGTTCCTTAACGCTTGCTGCAGTGTATTTTTCTTTAAAATTATTTTTGATTAAAAAGCTATCAAGTTTGTTATTATCAAGAGCCAGAAAAAGATTTTTATCAAGGTCTTTAAAAGTCTTCAGTACATAATTAGTATCAGCTTTTTTAACCGCTGTATCTGGTCTATGACCTTGATTATCTAAAGTTGCATAAATGATATTTGGGTTACCTGCAAAAACTGCAACACCTATCCGCCCCAATCCATCTCCAACCGGAAAACCGCTACCAGAAGCTGTTACAAGCTTCCAGTTATTGCCGCCATCAATACTTTTATAAATACCAGACGTTTTTCCTCCTTCTTCAAAGTTCCATGCACGCCTTGTGCGGTACCACATGGTTGCATATAATTCATCTGCATTTTTTGGGTTGATGTCCATATCAATAGCTCCGGTATTTTCATCAACAAATAAAGTCTGTTTCCAGGTTTTGCCGCCATCGGTTGTTTTGTAAATTCCTCTTTCTTTATTGGGCGAATATAAATGACCGAGTACTGCTACCCAAGCTGTATTATTATCCGTTGGGTGCAGGGTTATTTTTCCAATATGGTGGCTTTCCGGCAAGCCGAGATATTGCCATGTTTTACCATTATCGCTGCTTTTATAAACGCCCAAACCTGAATAGGAAGAACGGCTGCTGTTTGCTTCGCCGGTGCCAACCCAGATGGTTTTAGTTGACCAGTTAACGGCAATATCGCCGATGGTGAATGTATTTTCTTTATCAAAAACCGGCACCAGACTTTGACCGTTATTTTTTGTGTACCACAAACCACCAGATGCGTAGGCAACGTAGAACTCTGTTGGGTCTGCGGGATTAACATCTACATCCACCACCCTGCCGCTCATTATACTTGGGCCTACATTACGGAATTTAATGCTGTTTAATGTGGTATCTTTTTCAAGCAATTTTCTTTTTTCTATACCGTTTAATCTTTCAGCGGCTGTGCTTGGCTTTATCTGCGCCTGCGCAGAATTAACAATTATTAAAAGCAGGATTAATGTAATTTTGAAAAGATTTTTCATCAGTTTGTTTTGGTTTAATGGAAGCAGACAAAAAATGAACCACTATGCGAATTTTAAAAATACGGCAATTGCTGATACTTACCATGTTACAGTTTTTGTTTTTGATGAATGGCATGGCACAATACAAAACTTATAAGCTTAGCGAAGAAGGTGACACTCTGAATGCTATAGATAAAAATAATATGAAACAGGGCAAATGGGTTAATCACATGGAGCCCTTGAGAGGTGAGCCGGGCTATGAAGAGGAGGGGATTTATAAGAATGATAAAAAAGAAGGCGATTGGCGCAAGTACAGCTTAACCGGCGATATTATTGCCGTGGAATTTTATAAGCTTGGGGGTAAAGATGGCGTGCAGCAGTATTATACATTTCTAGGTGATTTAATAAGAGAAGAAAGCTGGCGTGCTTACGACCCTGATGCACCTTATGACACCATTGCGGTTTATGGCGAAGGGAATAATGAAATTATTGATTACAAAATTGTGAAGGCTGAAACCTATAGCGTAAAACACGGCGAATGGAAGTTTTACGAAGCTGGCAGCGGCCGCCTTATTAAAGCTGAAACCTATAACCGTGGGCATTTAGAAACGCCCGGAGGTACCGCCAAAGCCGATGTTGCGCCTAAAGAAAAAAAGAAAGAAGTTGAAAAAACACCCGAGATGCTTGAATGGGAAAAGAAGAATAGGGGTAAAAAGAATGCAGTGAGAGATGGGCGGACTAATGCGGGAGGATGATAAAAAAATAAAGTAAGAAGATTAATAAATAGAAAAAGCTGCAGAATATTGCAGCTTTTTCTATTTCATTATATCGGCAAATATATTTTACTTAATTTCTTTCTGCATTGGGTTTCCGCCACCGGCTGCACCTCTTGCTCCACGGCCACCACCATTTTTAAACAATTGAAATTTGCTTGGCGTTGTTATAGAAGGCCATGTATTGTTGGAAGTATTAATATCCGCAGTTTCTAAAAGCGGGTCTAAAAGAATTGACACTACTTCCTTATCCTTCATAAAAGTTTTAACCACTTTATCTTCATTCTTGCGCCAAACCTGCACCGGAATACGCTCTACTTCTTTAGTGCCATCTTTAAAAGTCCACTCAATTATTATCGGCATAACTAAACCGCCTTTATTGCAGAAGGTAAGCTCGTACATGTTCTTGCTTCCTGCAAGGTGAAACCGTTCTGCTTCTGTATATTCATCCGCAGCAGAAGCAGGAATAGGAATTTCAATCGGTGTTGAATCTACCTTTGCTAATCCACGGTCGTATCTCCAGTAAAAATCTCTTAATGCAGGGTCTGCATCGGTAGCAAATACAATTTTCTTATCGTCCCTGTTTCTGATTTTCGAAATATCATCAAACGTGTTTAATAATGGTTTTGAAACCGGCACTTTGCGAACAGTAGCACTGTTAGGCGTTGAAGTTGGCACATCGGTGTTTAGCACTGCCCATTTTACTGTATCCAGCGAAATATCGCAGGCTTCTGTACCATAAAACCAACCTCTCCAGAACCAATCTAAATCTTCGGCACTTGCATCTTCCATAGTGCGGAAAAAATCTGCAGGTGTAGGATGTTTAAATGCCCAACGGCGTGCATACTCTTTAAAGGCATAATCAAAATTTTCACGTCCCATAATGGTTTCACGTAAAATATTAAGCCCTGTAGATGGCTTGCTGTAAGCATTTGGGCCAAACTGAATAATGTTTTCACTGTTAGTCATAATCGGCTCCAACATGTCTTTTGGCAGCTTCATATAATTTACAATCTTGTATGCAGGACCTTTGCTTACCG
>JBBQPX010000216.1:0-5557 GCA_038216775.1 Chitinophagales bacterium | reverse complement strand
AGAATGCTATTGATATGGCTGTAAAATGCAAAACCTGTGCAGATAGAGATAAGATAATCGGTATTTCCTATTATAATTTAGAAGACTATGCAAAGGCTGAAAAACTGCTGCTGTCCTACGCCAATAAAAACCCCGGCGATGGAGAAGCTGCCTACACAATAGCCAGAAACTATTCGCAAATGGGGCTTGAAATGAAATCAATTCCCTGGTATGAAAAAGCTGTTCAATTAGATGAAAAAAAGGCTGATTGGCATTTTGAACTTGGCTTACTTTATTACAACAATAACAAATTTAAAAATGCGGTGGTAGCGTTTAATAAAGCTGCAGATAATGGTTTTAATAAAGGCAACGATTTTAATGAAAACCTTGGTTTTGCATACATCTATAGTGGCGATAATGACAACGGAGCAAAACTATTAAATGAAATAATTGCCCGTAAGCCAGGCGATAAAGAATTGATACGAGATGTTGCTACTGCATTTTACGACAGTAAAGCTTACGACAAAGCTCTTGAGTATTGCCAGAAATTATTGGAAATGGATATGAAAGACGGCAAAGCGCTATACCAGGCAGGGCTTTGCTTTCAAAAGAAAGGACAGGTTGACAGGGGTATGCAGATGTGTGATAAAGCCATTGAACTTGACCCTACTTTAGCAGGATTAAAATCTAAAAAATTATCGCCAGGTATGTAGTAATTATATTTAGTTAGTGCCCTTTTCCAAAATTCTTTTCACCGGCATTAATCGCAACCGTTAGCAAATTTTCTTTTGGAGGTATGGGGCAATGAAATCCAGTAGCATAAGCGCAACTGGGATTATATGCCTTATTAAAATCCAGGTACAACGTATTATTTTTTATATCAGTGATAGAAAAGTCGAGATACCTGCCGCTTCCGTAACTTTCATCCCCGGTGCTGGCATCAGTAAATGGCACAAAAAGGTAGTCTTTATATTTTTCAGTTTTCATAAGCTCGCTGCTCTGATAAACATATAAATGGTAATCTTTTCCATCTAAAACAAAATTTAACCGGCCATATTTAAAGTAATGCTGTAGGGTATTGGCAGATGTCTTCATAGTAAACCCTGCCGTGTCATTTATCTTTTCAAATTTGCAGAAAACATTGTATTTGCTGCTGATTGGAAAAAAGCGAAAGTATTTTAAATCCTGTTTTTTCTTAATTACATCGTGTGTATTAATATAATTTTTCTGATAGAGTTTTATTGTATCGATGTATGCATCGTTTTTTTGGGCAGATGCGAGGTTACACATGAAAATGCCAAGTATTATTAATAAGATTTTTTGCATCATTTCAAATATAGGTTTTAGTTCATCATCAATACATTCACGCTTCTTTGTAAAATATTAAAAGCAATTTCTGCCATCAGGTTTTCTTTATCTAGCGTAGGGTTTACCTCCGTAATTTCAAAGCAACAGATTTTTCTATTCTGCATAAATTTACTTATCAAATCTTCTACTTCACGTTCCTTTAAACCATTGCTCACCGGCGTTCCTGTACCACGAGAAATAGATGAATCAAGGCTATCAACATCAAAACTTATATAAATATCGGTACAATCACTTAAATGACGTAATGCTTTTCGGCAAACGCTTTCAGCGCCTGTTCGTCTCACTTCCGCCGTTGTAATAACCTTCATGCCATACTTATCAATTAAGTTTTTTTCTTCTTTTTCAAAATCACGTAAGGAAATAAAAACTACATCTTCAGGCAAAACTTTCGGGTTTATTTTTCCCATCGATTTTAATTGCTCCCATTGTTTGGTGGTTTTTTCATCAAGGTCGTGCACCTTACACTCAATATTATCTTCACCAATAGAAATAGCCATGGGCATACCATGTATATTGCCTGATGGTGTTGTATATGGTGTGTGCAAGTCAGCGTGCGCATCAATCCAAATTACGCCAAGTTTACTTTTTGGCTTTGCCATTTTAATACCTGCAATAGTACCACCTGCACTGCTGTGATCGCCACTTAAAATAACAGGAAAAAAATTTTCGTTAATAGATTCTGAAACAGCCTTACTTATGCGTTCGTACATTGTAACAACACCATGCATACGTTTTGCATACGGGGAATAGATAGGTTCGTACAATAACTTGTTTTCTTCTTCCACCTTTTGAGAGGGAAAATGAACAAAAAAATTGCTCATGTAATCAAGGGCCGCTACTTTTATAGCTTCAATACCCAGGCTTGCACCTCTCGTTCCTGCACCAATTTCTGAAGGTATTTCTATTAATTTTATATTCTTCATATATAAATGAATTTTTTACTTAAGCTGTTAGTCAATCGTATTTGATCAAATTTACAACAATACAGGTTTGCGAAAGTTTAAAGCTGTGTTTATCATCACAATAAATATCTTACGCTGTCGTTTTATCAACAGACCCAAATCACCCTCAAAATTAATTAGTTTGTAGTTGATTTAAAAAAGATGCCCCTGATAACTCAGGGGCATCGACTATTATATTTATACAGTTTATTAAAACTGCTCTAATTTACTGAAGAAAAAATCACCTTCAATTGCTGCATTTTCATTGCTATCGCTACCATGTACCGCATTTTCACCAATAGAAGCGGCAAAAAGTTTACGAATAGTACCATCTGCTGCTTCAGCAGGGTTAGTTGCACCTATCAGCTTACGAAAATCTTCAACCGCATTATCTTTTTCAAGTATTGCTGCTGTTATAGAGCCACTGCTCATAAACTCTACAAGTTCTCCATAAAAAGGTCTTGCCGCATGTACGGCATAAAATTCGCCTGCTTTTTCAGCACTTAGCTTGGTCATTTTCATAGCTACAATGCGAAAACCTGCTGCATTTATCATTTGTAAAATAGCACCGGTATTTCCTTTGCGTGTTGCATCCGGCTTAATCATAGTAAATGTTCTGTTGCTCATTATATTCGTTTTTTGAGCCGCAAAGATAGGGAGCAAATGCAGATTTACGATTTAGGATTTCAGATTTAATTTTTATTATAATAAAAACAATTAATAATTGACTAAGGCATTCTTTTTATGCCAATTGGTTTATAATAGGTTTTCACCTACTTTTGCGCCGCTTTATGCAAAACATTCAAAACATATTTCCTTTACTTGTTCAACCTAAAAAGGTTGTTATTACCATGCATCAGAAACCAGATGGCGATGCCATGGGTTCAACGCTTGGGCTTTACCATTTTTTGAACAAATTTGGCCACAGTTGCACAGTTATTTCACCCACAAATTGGGCATCTTTTTTAAATTGGATGCCTGGTTGCAATAGCGTGCTTGACTATGAAAGCCAAACAAGTAAAGCTGATTTGTTAATTGCTGATGCTGACTGGATTTTTTGTCTGGACTTTAATGTGCTAAGCCGTACCAAACGGATGGAAGAAAAGTTAAAGTCTGCCACTGGAAAGCGCATATTAATAGATCATCACCAGGAGCCGCAAACAGAAGTTTTCGCTTATGGAATAAGTGATGTTGCCAAAAGTTCTACTGCAGAAATGGTGTATGATTTTATTATCGACTCCAATAATGCAGACAAAATAGATCCCGTAATTGGTGAATGTTTATATGCTGGTGTAATGACAGATACTGGATCTTTCCGGTTTCCATCAACCAAAGCAAGCGTACATAAAATGGTGTATGATTTAAAGGAAAGAGGATTAGAGCACAGCCATGTACACGAAGAACTTTATGATAATTTTTTAGAAGGGCGCTTCAGGTTTATCGGGCATGTGCTTTTAAACCGTATGGAAGTTTTTTACGAATACAACACCGCATTAATTACCATACCTCAAGCCGATCTTATTAAATTTAATGTAAAAACAGGTGATACAGAAGGGTTGGTTAATTATGCATTAAGTATTCAGGGAATAAGGCTGGCAGCAGTTATTATAGATAGAGGGGAGGAAAGAAAAAGTTCTTTTAGAAGTAAAGGAGGGTTTGATGTGAATACGTTTGCCCGCAAATATTTTAACGGAGGTGGACATTTTAATGCCGCCGGAGGTTTTAATAAAGAGCCATTAGAAGATGTTGTAGAAAAATTTAAGTCAGCTATAAAAGAGAATGCTGATCAATTATGTAGTTATCAATTTTAAAAAATAAATCAAATTAACACAATGAAACAATTTATTTATCTGTCTGCAATTTGCATATTGGCTTTATCAGCCTGTACAGGTGCATTTAAAAAAGGCAGCGACGGCCTCGAGTATAAAATTATTCCAACGGGAAGTGGAAAACCAGTGTCATACGGCGAATTCATGCAGATTCATATTAAGCAGGTTTATGGTGGCGACAAAGATTCGGTTTTGATGGATTCTAGAGATTATATGTCACGTATCCAATTATTGGATTCTGTAAGTATGCCTCCATCATATTTTAACATCTTAAAACAATTGAAAAAAGGAGATAGCTTGGTTATCAGATTGCTTACTGATTCAGCTTTTAAAAATGCTCAACAAGGTATGCCTCCCTTTGCTAAAAAAGGTAAATACATGTACACCTATGTTAGCCTTATAAATGTTTTTGAAACCCGCGATCAGGCAGATAGCGCAAATAAAGCTGAAACTATTTTGGCCAAACCAAGAATTTACAAAAAACAAGTAGAAGAAATCGAAAAAGATTTAGCAACTAAAAAAGATCAGTTAGCTGCAGATAGTAAATTGATTGAAGATTATCTGGCTAAAAATAATATTAAAGCTGAAAAAACAAAATGGGGAACATACGTTGCCATTACAACTGAAGGCACAGGTAATAAACTTACTGCTGATGAGATTGCAGCTGTAAATTATACAGGCCGCACACTTGATAGTGGCCGTGTTTTTGATTCAAATACTGATCCTAAATTTAATCACGTTGAGCTTTTTGATGTGAACCTTGGGCAACTTGGTAGCGTTATTCCAGGTTGGACAGATGCGTTGTTACAGATGAAAAAAGGTACTAAGGCAACAGTTTACATACCATCTTCACTGGCATATGGCCCGGGTGGAAGAGGTGACGCTATCAAACCAAATGCAAGTTTAGTTTTTGATATGGAGGTTGTTAATACACTAACCGAAGCGGAACTTGAAGCTAAGCAAAAAATGCAGCAGGAAGAAATGATGAAGAAAATGCAGGAAGGCCAGAATAAAATGCCAGAGGCGCCAAAAGAACCAGGAAAGTAATTTTAAAGTATTTCTATATTGATAGCGCCTTGAGAAATCAGGGCGCTTTTTTGTACGCATTAAACAGTTTTATAGCTTCTCTAGCTTCCTTAACATCGTGTACTCTTAAAATAGATGCACCGTTTAATAAGGCCATCGTATTTAAAACTGTAGAGCCGTTTAATGCTTCATCCACTGTTACACCAAGTGTTTTGTAAATAGTACTTTTTCTAGATAGCCCAGCAAGAATAGGCTTATTTACCAAACCTAGTGTAGATAGATTTTTTAGCAACTGAAAATTATGCTGAATGGTTTTACCAAAACCAAATCCGGGGTCAATAATTACATCATTTATTCCCGCTTTTTTGCATGCAGCTATTTTAAAAATAAAAAAATCTAAAACCTCTTTAACAA
>JBBQPX010000215.1:0-5587 GCA_038216775.1 Chitinophagales bacterium | reverse complement strand
CCAACTGATAATTTGCGATGCACCTTGCACCGGCAGCGGCACCTGGAGCCGAACTCCGGAACAATTATATTTTTTAAAAAGGAAAACGATTGATGTTTATGTGGCCATGCAGCAAAAAATTGTAAGCAATGTAATTCCTGCCTTGCCAACAGACGGTATATTTATTTACATCACCTGCTCTGTTTTTAAAAATGAAAATGAGGATATGGTTGCTTTTATAAAAGAAAAATTCCATCTGCAATTACTACAAATGGAATTATTAAAAGGTTATGATAAAAAGGCCGATTCTATGTTTGTGGCTGTGTTTAAAAGATAGGCAGCCTCAGCATTTTAGCGGTTAGCCTTAAATACTTTCTTTGTTGTTTCTTCATTATCATTCACTATCACTTTTACAATATAAATTCCGGTAGCCAATTTCTTCATGGGGATATTATAAGTATTGCTGATGGCAGTTTGTTGCGTACTGCTGCGATACACTATTTTACCTTCTGTATTGTACACCATAATATCAACTTTTGCTGAAGTATTTCTTACCACATAAACTGGCAGCATATCGGTTACTGGTGGGTTACAGTTATTATTGTTTGGCAGGTTACCACAATAGTTTATATAAACCTGGTCAATTAATACGGGAACAATTACCGGGCATAATTGTGGATCATTTGCTATCGTAACCAATGCAGTATCGGCGCAGCCAAAACTATTTACAACAATTAATTGATACATGCCTGCGGCGCCAACTGAGGCAGGATTGGGAACTGAATTCCCTCCATTAGTCCAGGTGGCAGTTAAACCCGTTGTTGTAAATAGCGTAGTAAGATTAACGGTGGAATCTGTACATTTTGCCACCGACCTATCAACACCTAGATTTGGTTTTATATTGGCTGTAACATTTACAACTGCTGTATCTGAACAGCCACTTGTGGTACTTGCAATTAACTGGTATGCGCCGGATGCTGTAACTGCAGCTGGATTAGCTACTGTAGTTCCTCCCAGCGTCCAGCTTGCTGTTAAACCTGTCGTTACAAATTGTGTGGTAAGATTAACAGATGCCGGGCTGCAAACAGTAACTGCTTTATCTGCCCCTAAATTTGGACGTGGCGTAAAATTCACCATTAATGAATCAAGATAAAAACTTGTATCAGCAGCAATATTCATTTTAAACCGATACCAAATACCTGTTGTAGCAAAGCTGCGCAGGTCATCACTGTAAGTAAAATTTCTAGCTTGAAAAGCACCCGTAGATGTTTGTGTACTGATGGAAGTATAGCTTGTTTGGCCAGGTAGTTTCCGCTCTACATTAATTGTTATAGCAGAATCTGTTTTTGCTTTCCATTGTAAATTAACAGCACAATTAGCAACACTAAACTGTTGGGTGTATAGTTGCTTAACTAATTTTACAAATGCTGTTTTCATATTTGGTATTCCGTATCCTACTCTGTCATCGGGGTTGTTAGCACGTGTGGCAGATTGCTGAAGCACATTAATAATACCCATGTTATTTATTTCGGGAAAAGCCTGCCACAAACAGGTTGTAAGCCCAGCCATATTAGGGCAGGCAAACGAAGTACCGCTGCCGGTTGTAGGCTGCCCGTTAGATGTATTGGCAATAACAGCGTTAACACCAACTGCGGCAACAGCGGGTTTAATCTGCCCATCGCTGCTTGGTCCGTAACTGCTAAAGCCTGCCACATTACCTGCTACTGAAACGGCGCCAACCGCCATTACGCTATCAGCATCTGCAGGTGTAATTATGTAATGCCATGCACCCGACCCTTCATTTCCTGCAGCAATAACACAAATAATACCTTTCTTAGCGGCAAAGTCTGCACCTCTGGCAGCAATAGTAGTGTTGCCATCAAATTCGGTAGCGTATACATGGTTAAAAATGGGATTATCAAAAGTAAAATATCCTAATGAAGTAGATGAAATATCAATACCCAGGCTGTCGGCCCTTTCCATTCCTGCTACCCAATTTTGTTCTTCAATCGGGTATTCGGTGCTTACATCTTCGGTGCGGTATAAGTAAAACGAGGTTTTAGGTGCAGTACCTACAAACACGCCCGGTATATTTGCTGCAATTGTACTCAGGCATTGCATACCATGCTGATGGTCTTCATCAACGCTGGCATTACCGGTAACAAAATCCCATGTACCCAAAATTTGCCCGTTGTTACGTACGCTGTCGAAAGTTGGCAGCGATAAATAATGATAAAATCCTCCGTCTAAAACGGCCATCTGCATACCCTGGCCCCTAAAGCCACGATTGTGCAAAAACTCGCCATTGTGCAGGTGTACCTGTCCGTAGCTTTGTCCGTAGCTATAGTAATCATCAATCAAATTATTTGTAGGTAAATCGGGTTTAACACCGGAAACTGTTTCTGCATCAAATTTTTTATTTACGGCAGCATTAGCTCCGCTGTTTCTTGCGCCAAGCGGGCTGGTGGCTATTACAAAAGGAAAATTATTTATTTTGGTAAGTGCCGCTGCATCCGATGTAAGTATAGCAACCTGATTCAGCCATTTGGATGAGTTGAGAATAGTAACTGCGCCAGCCATTCTTATGCTATCGATATACCTTGGTGTAATGGGTAAATCTGTAGAGTCAATTGCAATACTGTATCTCGTTCTTCTATCAATTGAACGTTGCGTAAGGTATTGCAAGGGGTTGGCAATAGAGTAGGGGTTTGTGCCTTTATCTTTCAACTTTACAATGTACCTGGTAAACTGGGCACTGCTTTTTATTTGTGTGATGAAAAGGCCAATAAAAAGGAGGAATATAATTTTCTTCATACTGCTGTAATTATGGAAGTTATCTTCTGATTTTTGATGTATAAAGTTATGTAGATTTTACAAGATGTGGATATTAAAAAAGGCCTCGGTTTCTCGATGACTATATCTGCGTTACAACTAAATTCTAAAAACTGCCAAATATTCCTAACGCCGTCGTTGTGCGTCCCGCCAACCACTGAAGCCGGCCCTTTATACACTTATAAAAATAATTACTGCCGAAGGATAAATTTGATTAATTTACATAATACGAAGTGTCCCGTTTTTTTGCCGCAGTTTTTTACCGGAAAAATATTAGAATGGAAGCACCTTTAAAGACTAAACCTGTAAGTTTAACTTATCTTGAACAAGAAAATTTATAATTGAATTACCACAAACCAGTAACATTTTTTTTATACTTGGCTATTTTTTTATTAGCCACGCATAATAATTGCTATGCCCAAAACGAAACAGACAACTGGTATTTTGGCAACAAAGCCGCTCTCAATTTTTCAAATTGCAATCCCACAGTTGTAAACGGAAGCCAAATAAATACGGTAGAAGGTTGCGCAACAATTTCAGATATAAATGGCAATTTATTATTTTATACCGATGGCATTAAGGTATGGAATAAAATAAACTTGGTTATGCAAAATGGCACGGGTTTGTTTGGCGACCCCAGTAGCTCACAATCCGGCGTAATTGTACCACAGCCTGGTAATGATTCTATTTATTATATTTTTTGCGTTGGTGCAGAAGTTGGAAGCAGAGGCCTCTGCTATTCAATTGTAAATATCAACCACAATGGAGGATTGGGAGAAGTGATTACCAAAAACACGATTATACTTACATCAGCAAACGAAAAAATTACTGCCGTTCGCCATTTCAACAAAAAAGATGTATGGGTTATAACCAGACAATTTGAATCAGACAAATATTTCGCATGGTTGCTTACTGCTGCAGGTGTTGCCACATCTCCCGTTATATCTACTTCACCAAATTATATAGGTTCTCCAATTAACACCAGCCGAGGTTATTTAAAGCCATCAACCGATGGAAAAAAATTGGTCTCCGCTTATGAAGAATTCCCTTTTTTGGAAATGTCTGACTTTAACGATCAAACCGGTGCAATTACAAATATAATTAAAATCAAAAGTCATCCATCTACAATTCCCGGCTTGGGCGTTACTGGTGCTTACGGAGTAGAATTTTCGCCAAATAATAAATTACTCTACATTACAACCCGGATAGATTTCACAAACCCATGCGGCACTTGTGCCAGTTATAACTATTATATTAATCAATATAATGTTTCTGTTTTTGATTCAACAGCTATTGAAAATTCGGTTGTATTACTGGATTCCGGTGGCACAGCTATTAACCCCGGATATGAGATTTATGGAGCCTTACAATTAGCAAAAAACGGCAAAATTTATGCAGCTCAATATGATGTAAACAAATTAAGTGTAATTGCAAATCCGGATGTGACAGGCACTGGATGTAATTTTCAAAAAGATGCTGTTAATTTAGGTGCTGGCAGATCCCAGTTAGGTTTCCCTACATTTATTCAAAGCTATTTCAACCCCAACTACAGAACCTACGATTACACATATTCCGAAGATTGCAACAAGAATGTTTCTTTTATGGCAGATACTCAATTTGCTTATGATTCCCTCCGCTGGAATTTTGATGATCCAGGTTCAGGTGCAAATAATGTTTCAGTAATGGCTAATCCAACACATACTTATTCAAGCAATGGAATAAGAAATGTGCAGCTTTATATTTTTAACCAATATGGTTGCATTAATAAAGTAGATACAGTAAACAAACAGATAATGGTTGGCAACAAGTATTTTAATCTTGGTAATGATACTGCTATTTGTGAAAAGGATTCATTGTTGCTGAATGCAACAGTTTTGAATGCTACAAGTTACCAGTGGAGTACAGGTGCAGTAACGCCAACAATTAAAGTTTCTCAACCTGCTATTTATTGGTGCGATGTAAGTTTTGGCGGTTGTGTTTACAGAGACAGCATTCTGCTTACAAATAAACTATACCCGGTCGTAAACTTGGGAAACCCCACAACCCTTTGTGAAGACAACACTTTAGTATTAGATGCAACAAATATCAACTCCACTTATTTGTGGCAAGATGCAAGTACTACTCCAACTTTCCTTGTTACCAAAGCAGGAAAATATTTTGTAACAGTGAACAAACTTGGTTGCATAACCAAAGACACAATTGATATTATTTACGAATTAAAACCTCGTTTTACATTGGGACCTGATAAAGCTATTTGCCTTGGTAGCCCTTTTATTCTTGATCCTAAAATAAGCGAATCTGTAAGTTATGTATGGCAGGATGGCTCTACAAACCCAACATACCAGGTTACGCAGCAGGGAAACTACACTGTTACAATCACCAATAGTTGCGGCTCATCTATAGATGATATTACTATTACAACAGCCGTATGTGAACTATACATTCCAAACAGTTTTACCCCCAACGGAGATACAAAAAATGATATTTTTAGAGTGGGCTACGGTGAAAATGTAGTTGAATTTAAGATGCAGATTTTTAACCGTTATGGACAATTAATTTTTACAACTGCTAATAAGAACCTAGGCTGGGATGGCAAATACAAAGGTAAAATGCAAAATGCCGATTCCTATGTTTGGTTGATACAATACAACACAAATACTAATAAAAATTTACAGAATTTACAAGGGACTGTTTTGCTGTTGCAATAGAATTGCTACCCATACTGCTCACATATCTTTAAAAATTTCGGGAATACAATCATTGTTTAGCTATCATA
>JBBQPX010000214.1:0-5632 GCA_038216775.1 Chitinophagales bacterium | reverse complement strand
AATATGCTTTGGTGGCATAAAGAATTGTGGCTGATAGACCATGGTGCCTGTTTATACTTTCATCATAATCCACAAAACTGGCGGGAGCAGGCGGTTAAGCCGTTTACGTTGGTGAAAGACCATGTATTATTACCACAGGCTACGCAGCTAGAATCTGTTGATGCGGTATTTCGTATAAGATTAACTAATGAAAGAATACGTTCGATAATTGCACTAATTCCTGACGAATGGCTTAAAAAAGATAATCCGTTTGATACTATTGAAGAACATAGAAACATGTACGCTGAATTTTTAGAAATACGTTTAGCACATTCAGAAACTTTTGTAAAAGAAGCGCAACATGCAGCAAAGTAATTTATTTGAATATGCCGTTGTTCGTGTTGTACCGAGGGTAGAACGGGAAGAATTTTTGAATGTAGGCGTAATTGTTTACTGCCCTAAACTAAAGTTTTTGCAAACACTGTACACGATAAATGAAGAACGTCTTGAAATTTTTTGCAAGCAAATTGATAAGCAGGAATTAAAACAAAACCTACAGGCTTTTGAGCGCATTTGCAATGGCGGCGAAAATGCAGGCCCAATAGGCAGGCTAGACGCTCCATCTCGTTTTAGATGGCTTACAGCTACCAGAAGTACGATATTGCAAACATCGAAAGTGCATCCCGGCTTTTGTATTGACCCATTGGAGACTTTGAATAAATTGTATGCTCAATTGGTACTGTAATGGTAAGCAAAAGTTTCTGTAGGCTGCAAAATTCTACTACTCCTTAAAACTCTTTTTTAATTCCATAAGCTTTGCCTGAAAAGCATTTGCAGGCGGCTCTTGCTTTTTCTGCACAGCAGGTTTTTGAATCTTCATATCCCGTTTAGCTGATTCTGTTCTTGCAGGTTCTGCAATTTTTAATGATAAGGCTATGCGTTTACGAGGTATATCAACTTCAACAACAGTCACCATTACTTTTTGCCCAAGCTTAACCACTTCATTCGGGTCGCTAATAAATCTGTTAGCCATGTGTGATACATGTATTAGCCCATCCTGCTTTACGCCCACATCTACAAAAGCACCAAAGTTGGTAATGTTTGTAACGATGCCCGGCACTTTCATGCCTGGTATTAAATCTGTCATGCTGCTTACGCCGTCTGCAAAGCGAAATTCTTCAATGGCTGCACGTGGGTCACGCCCAGGCTTTTCCAGTTCTTTTAAAATATCTTCAATGGTAAATTCTCCGATGGCTTCCGTAACAAAATCCTTTGCCTTCAATTGCTTTCTTATTTCTGCATTTTGTATCAACTCCGGCACGGTACTGTTTACTTTAGCAGCCATAGCTTCCACTACATGGTAACTTTCAGGATGCACGGCAGAATTATCTAAAGGATTTTCAGCATCATTAATTCTCAAAAAGCCTGCGCTCTGTTCAAAGGCTTTAGCGCCAAGTAATGAAACTTTCTTTATTTCTTCCCGGTTTTTAAAACTGCCGTTTTTAGTTCGGTAATCAACAATATTTTTTGCCACGGTAGCACTTAAACCACTCACATAAGTAAGCAGGTGTTTACTTGCAGCATTAACATCTACCCCAACAAAATTTACGCAGCTTTCTACAACTTTATCCAGCGAATCTTTTAGCCTGGTTTGATTAACATCGTGCTGGTACTGCCCTACCCCAATACTCTTTGCATCAATTTTTACCAGCTCACTCAAAGGGTCAAGAAGCCTTCTGCCAATGCTTATGGCACCTCTAACAGTAACATCCTCATCAGGAAATTCTTCTCTTGCTACTTCGCTGGCAGAATAAATGGATGCACCACTTTCATTAACCATAAAAACAGAGACAGGTTTGCCAAAATCAATTGACCTTACCAGCTTATCCGTCTCTTTGCTTGCGGTGCCATTGCCATAGCCAATGGCATCAATATTATATTTTGCAACCAACTCTTTTATAGTTTGAACAGCCTCATTCCAGTTATTCTGCGGGGCATGAGGGAAAATTGTATTGTATTTTAAAAACACACCGAATTCATCTAAGCAAACAACTTTACAGCCACTTCTAAAGCCCGGATCAAGCGCCATTATTCTTTTATGGCCAAGCGGCGAAGCCAGTAAAAGCTGCCGAAGATTTTCTGCAAATACTTTTATTGCTTCTTCATCTGCCTTTAATTTACTCGCCATTCTAAATTCTGTTTCTATAGATGGCTGTAATAATCTAACATAACTATCATCAATGGCAAGCCCAACTTGTTTAGCTGCTGCTGTTGATGATTTTATAAAAACTCGTTTTATTTCTTCCTGTGCTATTTCTTTATCAATGTTGATATCCATCACTAAAAAACCTTCTTTTTCACCACGGCGAATGGCCAATATGCGATGTGATGGACTTTGCGCCAAAGATTCTTTATACTCAAAATAATCTCTGTATTTCTGCGCATCTTCATCATCTTTTTTCGTACTCAAAACTCTCGACGAAATTGCTGCATCTGACGTAAATAATTTACGTACAATATTTCTTACCTGCTCATTTTCTGAAATCCATTCGGCCATAATATCTCTTGCGCCTTGTAACGCTTCTGCAATATCTTTTACCTGCTCTGTAATATATTTCACTGCTTCGTCTTCAGGATTTGCACTTCCTTGCTCAAACAACAACGTTGCCAGCGGTTCCAGCCCTTTTTCAATGGCTACAGAAGCCTTTGTTTTACGTTTTGGTTTATAAGGAAGATAAATATCTTCCAGTATGGTAGCATTTGTACAATCTTCGATTCTTTTCTTTAATTCAGTTGTTAACTTACCAGCTTCTTCAATGGTTTTTAAAACAGTTTCTTTTCTTTTTTCCAGCTCATTAAAATATTTTATCTGCTCAATTACATTGCCAATAGCAACTTCATCCAGGTTGCCTGTAGCTTCCTTTCTATATCGGGCAATAAAAGGAATGGTAGAACCCTCGTTATGCAGCTCCAACAAGCTGTTTACCTGCTTCAGACTTAATTTTAAATCAGCGGCAATATGCTGCGTATATTTTATTTCCATAGTTCAATTTTGAAGTTGCAAAAGTATAGGTACGTTGTGTTAAAAAAAACTTTGTTTTTTACACTTTTGTTTATAATTGGCGATGTGAGATTTTCCGAATTTTAGCATAAATTTAAGCCACACAGCAAATACTATAAATAGAAATAAAGCAACCAATCCATTGTAAATGAAAATTACTTACAGTACTGAAAGATTAAGTTTAGAAAAGTTATCAGATAATGATGCTGATTTTATTTTGGAACTAGTAAATACAGCAGGCTGGTTAAAATTCATCGGCGATAGAAATGTAAAAACGAAAGCAAACGCCCTTGCTTACATCCAAAAAATTAATGCCAATGCCAATATTATTTATTGGGTTGTGCGTTTATATGATACACTTGCTCCAATTGGCATAGTTACTTTAATTAAAAGAGATTATTTAGACCACCACGATATTGGCTTTGCTTTTCTTCCGCAGTATGCAAAGCAAGGTTTTGCTTATGAAGCCACTCACACCGTATTGCAGGATTTATTAATTGATAAAAAGCATAAAACTATCCTGGCATCAACAATTACTGATAATGAATCATATATACAATTATTAACGAAACTCGGTTTCGTTTTTAGCAAAGAATTAAAAATCGGAAACGATGAACTGTATCTATTCTCCATTACAAAAGATTAAAAATGACAATTTTTACAAGAACTGATTCAGATAATGCAGACTTTCAATTACTGGTGGGCTTACTCGATAAAGACCTTGCCACAAGAGATGGTGATGAGCATGCTTTTTATGCACAATTTAATAAAATACAAAGCATACGCCAAGTAGTTGTTTGCTATGCTGATGGTAAACCTATTGGCTGTGGTGCATTTAGAGACTTTGAACCTGGCACTGTGGAAATAAAAAGAATGTTTGTACTGCCGGAATATCGTGGGCATGGTATTGGTCTTAAAATTTTAAATGAGATTGAATTATGGGCTACAGAATCAGATTTTACAGCATGTGTTTTAGAAACTGGCAAAAAACAGCCGGAAGCGATAAGATTATATCAAAAAGCTGGTTACGTAATAATTAAAAGCTACGGTCAATATAAAAACGTTGAAAACAGTGTGTGTATGCGAAAATCGCTGAACTTATAAACTAAACTTTAACATTTATCAGCATCTGTAAATGCAACTGTGGCATAATTTTTTCAATCTTTGCAATAAATAAAATCAATTTGAAAAAATATTTACTTTTTGTATTCGCTGTTGTTTCTTTCTCCTTTGCCAAAGCGCAAAAAGTTGAAAGTATATATGCAAATCTTTATACTGACAGCCTTAAAAAAGGCACGTTGAATTATATTAATATTGATGGTCAATTGTCGAATGGTAAATACATTCCGCTCGATAGTACGCATTTAATATTTTGGTCATCTGCAGGAAAATTCAGTGGTAATAATTTGTGGATTGATCGTGATTTTAATGCTGAAAAAGTTGATATAAAAGTAACCATGAGAAACAATCCGGCTTTAGTAAAAGAGTTTACTATTTATGTAAAACAAGCGCCTGACCCGGCATTAAAGTCTATGGATGAGATTATGAATAAATCCAAAAGTAGAAAAGGCTAAAATAAATATTATAAAAAGCAAAATGCCCGGTAAATCTGAAAGACTTGCCGGGCATTTTTTTTATGGCTTGACGTCCTCGTCTGACCATAAAAAATTTAACATCGTCAGACGAGGACGTCAGACGATCTGAAATTTATGCAAACTTCTTAGCATCTTCTAAAAACTTCGCCAATCCAATATCGGTTAATGGGTGTTTTAATAATCCTAAAATAGAATCAAGCGGGCAGGTACAAACATCGGCGCCAGCTTCAGCACATTTAATAATATGTAAAGGGTTGCGGATTGATGCTGCCAGTATTTCTGTTTTATAACCTTGTATAGAAAATATCTGTCTCATTTGATGTATCAATTCCATTCCATCCCAACCACTATCATCAACCCTGCCTAAAAACGGCGATACATAGGTTGCTCCTGCTTTAGCAGCAAGTATTGCCTGACCAGAGCTGAACACCAATGTGCAATTGGTTTTAATGCCGTTATCAGTAAACCATTTAAGGGCTTTGATACCATCTTTAATCATTGGTACTTTTACTACAATATTTGGATGAATGGCCGCAAGTTTTTTGCCTTCTGCAACAATGCCATCAAAATCAGTAGAAATTACCTCAGCGCTTATATCGCCATCAACCAGTTCGCAAATTGTTTTATAATGCGCCATCACAGCTTCCTGCCCCTTAATACCTTCTTTAGCCATTAAAGATGGATTGGTTGTTACACCATCTAAAATTCCTAAATCATTTGCTTCTTTAATCTGGTCGAGGTTGGCAGTATCTACAAAAAATTTCATAAGCCCCTATCCCCTAAAGGGGGATAAACTTTTTAATATGTTAATAAATTATGTTCCTAACAAAAGTATAATAAATGAAACACTAAAACTTAAAAATTTTGAAAATGAGGAAAGCTGTCGGTTAAATCAGGGTATAAAGCCCCTTTAGGGGTTGGGGCAAATAAAAAATGGCAAGTTACTTACATCGCACCGCTCAACCATCTACCCTTGCTACCTTCCGGTCCTGGGGGA
>JBBQPX010000213.1:0-5637 GCA_038216775.1 Chitinophagales bacterium | reverse complement strand
GCACTTACTACAGAAAGTACATTTGCTGACGAACATTTTTTTAAAGGAAAAGGTGCGGGTGCATTCCCTACGGCTTCTGCGGTATTAAGTGACATTTCAGCCCTTGGTTACAATTACAAATACGAGTACAAAAAAATATATCATCAGACCGATACACAACTCACCAACGATTATTATTTAAAAGTTTTTTTCAGCACAGATGATTTTCAAAAAATAAATAAGGACGACTTTGAGTGGATTGAAGAATGGCACAATGAAATAAAATACAGCTGGCTTGTTGCTGTTATTCATGCTGGAAAATTGGCTGAAACAGATTGGTGGAAACAACAAGGCGTATCACTGATACTTTGCCCCGATGCAATTATTGAATCGGTAGAATATAAAAAAATAAGTAAGAGAAGTTTGGAGTTGGCTGGAGTAGTGTAAGGATATCCGTTGCAATTTTCAAATGAGTTTATTATTTCAAAAATAAAAATTGACTTTATGAATGTAGATTTTAAAAATTATAACAAGCCAGGCATTTTGCCAGAGCATTTTGAAATCACGGATAAAATAATATCAGGAAATTTTCCAATAATACTAAAGTATGATAACCCAGATGATGACGGACCATTTGAATACACGATGACATTCAAATACCGCTTTGACTTTGTATTTAGGAAAACGGTTTCGGGAACAGTATATGTTTATGGAGGTGGCTTCTGTATATACTATAAAAAACCATCCACACACGTGTACAAATCCTCACATTGCAATCATTTTTCTATGCCCATGTGCCAACATTACACAACGGAAGGATATTTTACACAGTTTTTTATTGACAGACTTACAAAGGAATTAAACTACCAGACCGAGAGATTAAATATCGATAGCGTTGGCGCAATTACCAGATACGCTAATCTAAGAAAAGGCGGTCAACGTGGTTAAATAAAAAAGCATCAAGTTACTTTTTACTTCCTAATTGCTTAGTCTGTAAACTTAATAACCCGATGCTTCCGTTTGATTGTTTAAATCCTACAGGGACTATCACGCTCAATTAGATAATAAAGATACTTTTCATGCTGCCTTTTTGCAAGCTTTTTTATTTGATGTTTTGCACCTGTTAAGCACATTTTTATGCACACTAATGGTCATTTAACGGTAATCCTTTTTTCTGAAACTCAATCCAGTTAAGATATTCAGGAGCAACACGATGCTCTTCCATTGTAATGCAGTCATTTACAGGGCAAACTAATTGGCAAAGATTACAGCCAACACATTCATCTTCCTTAATGGTATAATTATTATAGGGTTTACCGTATTCCAAATTGATGGATTGATGCGAAGTATCTTCGCAGGCGATATAGCAAAGTCCGCAGTGAATACATTTATCCTGATTGATTTTTGCGATGTGGTGATAGTTAATGTCGAGGTCTTCCCAATGCGTAATTTTCTCAACAGACTTACCAATAAAATCTTCCAGTGTTTTAAATCCTTTTTCATCCATCCAGTTGTTCATGCCTTCAATCATATCTTCTACAATGCGAAAACCATGGTTCATTGCTGCTGTACAAACCTGCACATTGCTTGCACCAAGTAACATAAATTCAACCGCATCCTTCCACGTACTTACACCACCAATGCCGGATACAGGAACTTTAGATGTTGTTGTATCCTGCGAAATAGTTGTGAGCATTTTTAATGCGATTGGTTTTACTGCCGGTCCGCAGTAGCCGCCGAAAACAGATTTACCGGCAACATAAGGATTGGGAACAAGCGTATCCAAATCAATTCCTGTTACCGATTGAATGGTGTTGATTAATGACAATGCGTTTGTACCTGCTTCCACACAAGCTTTACCTGTGGGAACCGGGGAATGTACATTGGGCGTTAATTTTGTTATCACAGGAATATTCGCCGCTTCCATCACCCACTCCACTACCATTTTTGCAATTGCTGGGTCTTGACCAACAGCAGCACCCATGCCTCTCTCGGTCATTCCATGTGGGCAACCAAAATTCAATTCTAGTCCATGAGCGCCGGTATCCTCTACTTTTTTTATCAGTTCGTGCCAACTCTTTTTATCATTGTCTGCCATTAAAGAAACTATCATTGCCCTGTCGGGGAAAAGCTTCATGCATTCTGTAATTTCTCTTAAATTTAAATCCAAAGGCCGGTCGCTGATGAGCTCGATATTATTAAAGCCCATCATTTTATGTCCGCCAAAATTTACAGCCGAATATCGGGAAGAAACATTTTTTACCTGACTGCCCAAAGTTTTCCAAACAACTCCACCCCAGCCTGCTTCAAAAGCACGAAGTACATTTATTTTTTTATCAGTAGGCGGCGCACTCGCCAACCAAAATGGATTGGGAGATTTGATGCCGAGGAAGTTTGATTCGATGTTAGCCATGTTTTATTATTTTTCACGCAAAGCAGTAAAGAAGGCAAAGGCGCAAAGTTTATAAGTTATTTACTATACGGTGAATCCCATCTTTTATAAGAGGAACATTGAAATTTATTAATAGGCCCAACTTACACCCTGTAAGTTTTAAATATGTTTGAATCTGTTTGTAGTGAATTGGTGCCAATACTTCTATTGATTTTAATTCGATGATTACTTTATTATCAATAAGTATATCAGCTCTAAATCCCGCATCCATCTTTATTTCTTCATGTATTAAAGGAACAGGGTATTGTCTGAAAAATGCAATTCCATTCTTTTGCCATTCATAACAAAATATTTCTTCGTAAACAGATTCAAATAACCCAGGCCCATATTGAACATGTATTTTAAAACACAAATCCACAACCAATTTTGCTATTTCATTTTCAGCAGGCATTCTCTGCGTCTTTTCAACTTTGCAGCTTTGCGTGAAAAATGTATTTTAAAATTGATGCTGCTCCATCTTTTCCTGCCTGCACTGCATCTACCACTTCTTTACCTCCATTTACAGCATCACCGCCGGCAAAAACAGCTGTTAAATTAGTTGCACAATTACTATCTATTAAAATTTTTCCTTTTGAGTTTTGAATTTTGAATTTTTCTACTAATTCCTCAAAAGGCATTTGCCCGGCAGCCTTAATCACCATATCAACATCTAAAGTAAAAGTTTCACCAGTATCAACCGGAGACCGACGCCCGCTGGCATCTTCATCGCCCAATTTCATTTTACTGCAAACCAGTTGTTTTACTCTATTATTTTCACCAATGATTTCTTTTGGTGCGGCAAGCCAGATAATCTCACAGCCATCGAGCATGGCAATATCAAGTTCAACTTGTGTACAGGGCTTTTCATTTTCTGTACGGCGGTAAATCATGGTAACCTTTTTGGCTCCGAGTCGCTTTGCTTGAGTGGCTGCATCAATTGCCGTCATGCCCATACCGATAACTGCAACATTATCGCCTACTACAACTTTATCAAATCCGTTTTCCCTGATATCATAAATAAATTTTATCGCATCTTCAACACCTTCTAAATCCTCGCCAGGAATATCGAGCTGCCTTGCAAGACCAACGCCAATTCCGAGATAAACCGCATCAAAATCTTTCTGCAAATCAGCTAAAGAAAAATCTTTGCCAAGTTCCTGGTTGTACTTTACTTCTATGCCGCCGATGCTTAAAATATAATTCACTTCATCTTCGCAAAATCGTGGTGTAACTTTATAAGCAGCAATTCCGTAAGTCATTAAACCACCACCCTTACTTTCTTTTTCAAATATGGTAACATCAACGCCTTCACGGGACAAAACATGGGCACAGCTTAAACCAGCCGGGCCAGCACCAACAATAGCAACATGCTTGCCTGTGGCTGGTTTTCGTTGAAATAATTGCCAATTATTTTTCATGGCAATTTCTGTGGAATAACGTTGCAGCTTTGCAATATGAATAGGTGTTTCTTCCATAAAATTATAAACACAAGCGCCTTCGCATAATTTTTCTACCGGGCATACTTTACTGCAGCCTGCACCCATAATATTGCTTACAAAAATTGTATGTGCTGAACCTTTTATGTTTTCAGTTGCAATTTGCTTGATGAATTTGGGCACATCAATTCCAGTAGGGCAGCTTTTCATACAAGGTGCATCGTAGCAAAATAAACAGCGGTTTGCTTCAACCATTGCTGCATCTACAGTTTCAAATGGCGGATGAATATCGCTGAAGTTTTCGGCGTATTGTTGTTCTGTTAATCTGTTGTTTATTATTCCCATGGTTGACCTCACCCCAACCCCTCTCCTTGAGGAGAGAGAACTGGAAGAATTATTTTTATTTTACAAAATATTTTTGTCTACGCTTCAATAAAAGTTCAATAATGGTATGCTGATGAAAGGATTGCGACGCAACGATGATGCCATGAAAAGCTAATGCTGGTATCAAAAAAATAAACCGCAATCTCCAAATCAATCTTCTCCATTTCCCCCTTCAGGGGATAGGGGCTACAACTCCGTCAACTTTCCGTAAGTCTCCGGCCTTCTGTCTCTAAAAAATTGCCATACACTTCTTACTTCTTCAATCATATCCAAATCGAAATCTGCAATAAGTAATTCGTCCTTGTCTTCGCTGGCCTGTGCAAAAATTTGTCCACGTGGGTCAACAAAATAACTGCTGCCATAAAACTTACCGAGGTTCCAGGGTTTCTCTTCACCAACACGATTAATGCAACCCATAAAATATCCGTTAGCTGCGGCATGTGCTGGCTGCTCTAGTTTCCACAAGTATTGCGATAACCCCGCAACCGTTGCCGAAGGATTGTAAACAATTTCTGCGCCGTTTAAACCGAGGCATCTTGCGCCATCAGGGAAATGGCGGTCGTAACAAATGTAAACACCAACTTTTGCATACTTCGTCTGGAACACAGGATAGCCAAGGTTTCCAGGCTTAAAGAAAAACTTTTCCCAGAAACCGCTGGTATGCGGAATATGATTTTTTCTGTACTTGCCAAGGTAAGTTCCGTCGGCATCAATTACCGCGGCGGTGTTGTATAAAACGCCAGCCTGCTCCTTTTCATAAATAGGAACAATGATTACCATGTTATATTTTTTGGCGTAAGTTGCCATCAAGTCGGTTGTTGGACCGGGAACCGATTCGGCACTTTCGTACCACGCTTTATCTTGCCCCGGACAGAAATAAGGCGTGTTGAAAATTTCCTGCAGGCAAAGTATCTGCACTCCTTTTTCTCCAGCTTCTTCAATCAACGGAATATGTTTCTGCACCATGGCATTTACAATTTCCGGAATGGTTCCTTCGCCTTCAGTTTTTGGAAGACTCATCTGAATTAAACCTGACTTAATCATTCTAGGCATAGCAATCTATTTTTACTTTTAAATTAAATTATTTGCGAAACTTTATTACGTTTTATATATTTTCCGTTTCCTTTTTCTACCAAACATTTCCCATCATCAATTACAATTTGACCCCTTAACAAAACTGTTTTTGTTTTGCCGGTTAGCTGCCATCCTTCATAACCGGAATAATCTGTGTTCATGTGATGTGTTGAAGCGCTGATTGTATGTTCTTTCATTGGGTCGAATAACACAATGTCGGCATCTGAACCAGGCGCTATGCAGCCTTTCTGCGGAAACATACCAAATATTTTTGCAGGATTAGTTGACAATACTTCAACAAATTTATTTAGTGTGATTCTTCCTTTTCTTACG
>JBBQPX010000212.1:0-5653 GCA_038216775.1 Chitinophagales bacterium | reverse complement strand
GGCTCCGTAAATCATCATAGACAATTCTTTTCGGTTTTGAATTTCCTGTGCCTGCTGTGCCAGCAGTTCTATTTGTTTGCGTATCTGATCAAGCTGCATATTGGTTTGTTCTTCCATTGCAGTAAGTGCCCTGTGTTTTATTACTCCTTCTTCTGTAGGTTTTATAACGGCACCGCCCACCGAAGCCGAGTAAGGTAGCACACTCATTTGTTTATGGTAAACCTCTGTGTTGGTAAAAGGCGTGTGATTGGGCATAAAGCCCTGTTGTATAATTTTTAAATAACCATTGGGCAACAGGTGGTGCACTACATGCAATACTACCTGTCCGCTACGGTAAAAATGAATTTCCAGGTTGCTGCTATCCGGAAAGCTTACCTGTGCTTCGTCTGCCAATGCTTTGTCTGCAAAAGGATGCAGGCCTCCATCAGCCACCACACTGTATTGCGCAGTAAAAGCCTGGTTCTCCAGTGTTACCCAGTTATGTTCAATGCTTAGTTCCTTATTTTCTTTAGATATTATTTTATAAAAACTGCTTTTGGGCCTTTCGCCGGTTTCGTACATACCTTTTTCCGGAAACAACTGCCAGCTTGCTAAAAAATTATAGGGTTGTATCATATGTTATGCATAACGAAAGGGGAGGCCAAAAGTTTTATTGAAAGTAGAAATAAAATAAACCGCTGCAGTTTGCATCAATTAGCCAGCCCGGTATATTGCTGTGTTACTCTTTTGATGATATAACCACTTATCCATCCCACATAAGCATATTTAGGATAAATAAATTTTTTGGATGGATTGATGGTATTTACCTGTTGCAGCAATTCATCTAACCAAATAGCGCCTGCCAGCAAAGCTTTTTGATCGTAGGTTTTTAATACCCGGTTGATGTTTCGCATAGATGCACGGGAATCTTCTGCATTTGAAATTAAAGTAATATCCGGCCGGGTTATTTCTTCGTATTTGGAAAAAATAAGGTTCCTGAACGCTGAAATTTCCCGGTGGCTGATTTCTGTATAATTATTGTTGATGCTTTCCGGATGCATAAGCGATGCAATGGCCCACACTATACCACCGGATAAATAAACGATGTCTCTGGACTTAAATTCTTTTTTATTGGCAAATTCGTAAACCATCAACCTGGCCAGGCTATCATCCATAATCTGTTGGGCAGTGGTTAAATAATCTTTCAGGACGCCCTGCGTTTTACTTTCTATCAACCGCTGAAAAGATTTGGTTCCCAATGGAAAGGTAACAGGTACAAATATTTTATTGGCATTAAAATAACCACCCTTGGTATTGCCGCTGCCAATGTCCAGTTGATCGGTATTGAAACGGTTTTTCTGCGGTACAATCCCCATAAAACTAAGTTCCGATTCCTGGGCAGGCGTTACATAACTTATCTTAATCAGGGGGTCCATATTTTTTGGCCGCACGATACCTGCAAAATAATCTACCTTATTATACCTGTCCAGTTCCTGTTTTAAACCACTGCTGATAACGATAAAAGTTTTTTTTGCGGGAATCTGGTAGCGGTTTTTAATAATATCCAGCAGGATAGTGATGGCATCGCTGGTTTCCTTTTCGCTTTGGTAAGATAAAGAAGCAGCGTCCGTATTCATAGAAGTATCAATTTTCAGGGTATAATCATACTCCCTGTCTTTGCTTAATTTTACTTCTATCACGCTAAGTTTTATACCTTTGGCGCCTATTTCTACACCTGCATATAATTCTCCAATGCCTTGCACACTTTTTAATAAACTCTCCGTAATATTTGCCATTACGGTAAGCCCCTGGCTGCGGTATAATTTGATGGCATTTTTATAATTGGCAATGGCCATTTCGGGCTGATCCAGTTTGGTAAATAAATTGCCCAGCCCTTCGTAGGCAATAGCCTGGTTATAATAATCTTTTAATAATTTGGCTTTGCCCAGTCCCTGTTTATAATATTCTTCTGCAGCTTCAAACTGTTGCGCTTCCATTAGCGAATTGGCTGTTTTGAGCATCAAAAAAGTAGCCTCTCTTTTTACGTTTTGTGCCCCGCAGGCTACACTTACTAAAAGCAGGCATCCAAATAAAATATTTTTTACTAACATGGAAAATGGTTTACCAGTTAAAAATGGTTGCATTAATTTTTCCTAAGGTAAAAACAATCAATATTGCATCAGCAAAATACAATATGCAATTGTAAACAGGTTTTCAACATGTATCAATCAGGACTTGCCGAAGTGGGGAAATAGAATTACGTGCGTCCTGGCTTACTGAAGCTAAATTTATAATTAAAAGTTGATGATATGCACAAAGCTAAATTAATAACGTCAAGCTAGATATGAAGGCAAACTTGCCTGCCGGCAGTTTGAAATACAAAAAGTTGAAACACGGATTCCGTATGCCCCCAATTTACACAGTTCTTGTTATGCGTTCGCCTTTCTTTTGGGTCGACTCAATGTGGTAGCATATATTGCTTCTGGTTCAAATAATAATGATTGCTTTAAAAATCCTTCTGCATCTATTTCAGCATTTTTGTCAAGTTGCAACAATTCATACTTTGGTCTTATATCTTCAAACGGTTCCTTGTCTAAAAACCGAAGAACAGAAGCTGACAAATATTGGTGGTCTAATTCAAATGAAAGCCACTTTCTGTTAAGTTGTTGAGCTGTCCAACCAGTTGTGTTTGAACCTGCAAAAATATCAAGAACTAAATCACCTTCGTTAGTCAAAAACTTGATAAAGAATTCGGGTAACTTAGATGGAAACCTTGCTGGATGCCCTTTAATACCTAAGTCTTTGCAGTATTTTAAATATTTGGAATTACTTTCTGTATTTGGAATTTGTAAAAGATTAGAAGGAATTGCTCCACCATTATCATTTCCAAAACTGCCACTAATGTCGTGTCCGGATGGTCGTTTCTTTGGTGTGTAATATTTGGCACTGTCTTCAATTAATTTTTTCATTCTGTCGGAATACTCTGTCAAAACTTTTTTTACATCAGCCTTTGGAAAGTCTGATTTTGAAAGCCACCAAACTGTATTTACAGAATCCTTTGCTCTTATTTTTCTTTTGTTTACCCACTCAATCGGTGATGGTAATTTTGCAGGGTTATACCAAAAAAATTCTTCCGCTAATTTCCAACCTTGTTCGTCGCACATTCTAATTAATAATCGAAAGTTATATAGGGAACGAATTGGTGTACCTTTTTCGTAAGCACCACCTAAGTCAATTACAAAACTGCCGTCATCAGTGATAATTCTCTTAACCTCTTTTGTAAATTCCAAAATCCAGTCAACATAGTCCGCTTGGTCTTTATTGCCATATTCCTTAGGTCTTGAAAGAGCAAAGGGTGGCGATGTCATTACAAGGTTAACTGAATTGTCAGGCATTGATTTCATTAGTTCTAAAGAATCGCCAACAACGGCTTTTCCTTTTTTTGTTTTGTATAAAAAGTTCTTTCCAAACATATTAATATTCTTTAAGGTCATAAATCCAACTCGTCATTATCTTCCATAACAATGTAACAGCGAAATATACTTCAGGGTCTTTAGCTTTAATTTTTTCGATTTCAGCTATATATTTTTCTTCACCTTGGGTTCCGATTATATAAGAAACCCATTCTTTAGAATCAATGTCCTGAATGCTATTAAGCAACTGGTCAAGAGTTATTGAATTTGATTTTCCAAGTGCCCATGCAACTCCTGGCTTTTCTGTGGCAGTAGCACTTGTAAACTTTTGTAAAATATCAACACTATAATTCTTTGTCAGTTTTGCTAATGCTCTTGCAGCTTCAATACGTATGCTTTCATCAACGGCATTAAAACTTGAAACTATAGCTGTTAAGGCATTCTTGTTTTGTTGTTCGCCTAAGCCCCAAGCTGCACCTGCTCGTATTTCTGGGTCAAAATCTTCATTAAGAAGCATGTCACATAGTAGTTTGCAAGCTCTTTCAGATTTAATTTCGTTTAGGACTATTACAGATTCTAAAACATTTTGCAGATACTGGTCTTTTAGACTTTCTTCGATAAATAAATAACCTTCATCTTCACCCAATATTGCCAAACTTGCTGCTGCTTCAAGTCGAACATAAATATGTTCATCATTTGTTCCAACTTTTATTTTTAGGGCAGCGATAACTTTCTTTTCATTAAAAAATCTTAGAGCCTTTGCAGCGGCGTATCTTTCACTGTGATTAAGATTAGAGAGGTTTTCAATAAAATAATTTGAATCTACTTTGCCTTTTGGTATGTCATATTCCACAGGCACGACAGAAGCGACAATCTGGTTTTCTAAAACTTTATCACCTACCTTAACCAAAGGTTTAAGAATAATTGAAACTCCGCCTTTATTTCTTTTTAATCTACAAGAACTCGTTCTACCGATAGCTGGTTTTGCTACAATTTTATCTTCGGTAACTTCTGTAACTGTCAAATCTTTTCCAGCGATACATGAAAGCCAAGTTATCCTTACCTCGGAACCTTCTTGAACTCCTTTAGCTTTTTCTGTAATTACCTCTTTCCTTTGAAAAGATTGTCTTAATTGTTTTACTGAAATAAATTGAATTGGACTATTAGGGATCCAATCGACAGGCGACAAATCACCTTTTTTACATGCGATAAGGGCTACGTAATCCTCATCTTTTAAATCTGCATCCCAACCCCTTGCAGGGTCATTTAAGGAATGAGACATTGTAATTTCAAGTTTTGATTTGGCTCTTGATTCAATTCTGATTCCATTGTCAACACAAATAATATCTGGAACTCTTATTCGTTTTATTTTAATCTTTTTCCATATTTTATAATTCATTGAGCCTCTTTCCAGTTCAATCGGTTGGTGTCCCAATTCAACCAGTTTTTTAAATACTTGTTGAGTTCCGATTGCGCCCAAAGATATTTTTTCTAAAAAACTCTCGTCTGTCTTGAATGATGCCATTAATTAAAGTATTTCCAGTTTGTTCAAAGTTAAGTTTTAAATGCTTGGGATTAACCAGAAGTTGCTCTCAAATTACCAACGGACAGCAGGTGAGCGGTGGACTGTTTTTTGTCAACCGTTGAAGTCATAGGGTGTGTCCGACAGGGTGACGCTTATCATTTATGCTTTTAAAACAAATACCTGGTTTATGATTGTTGTACATCACAAAACAATTAGATTTAATGTATATCACGCATGCTATAATCAGGTATAAAGTTTTTAGAGTGGTATCTGGTTTTGGCTACTGCTGTGAACCAGGTAAATACATTTATTTAGGTTAATGGTTTCTTAAACAAAATGTAAAAAAATAATTTTATTGTACGTTGTAATAAAATGCTGGATAAAGCTACTTATCATTGTATATTATTATAAACATATTTAAAACAAGATCATGAAAAAGTTTTTTGTACATACCCTTTTAGTAGCAGCTTTAATAAGCAGCAGTTTTACCGGCAAAACACAAACTGCCGATGAGATTATCAACAAATACATTGACGCTATCGGCGGTAAAGAGAATTGGAAAAAAATAAATTCCCTCAAAATGGAAGGGAATGTAGAAGTGCAGGGCCTGGAAATACCCTTCACTATGCAAGCCATCAATGGCAAAGGTGTAAGAACCGATGGTGAGTTCCAGGGAAATGCTTTTATAGACATTACCACTCCTACCAAAGGATGGAGTCAAAATCCGATGGCGGGT
>JBBQPX010000211.1:0-5655 GCA_038216775.1 Chitinophagales bacterium | reverse complement strand
CATGGATATGGGCATTGTAAATGCTGGCCAATTGGCTGTTTATGATGAAATTGAACCCGAGTTAAAGCAGCTTTGCGAAGATGTTATTCTCAACAGAAATAACGATAATAATGAGACGACGGAAAAGATGATTCTGTTTGCAGAAAAAGTAAAAGCAAAGGGTAAAGTAATTATAAGGGATGAAAGCTGGCGTAAAGAACCGGTTGAAACCCGTCTTAGTCATTCGCTGGTTAATGGTATAACCGATTATATTGAAGCAGATACAGAAGAAGCAAGACAGAAATATCCAAAACCATTAGATGTTATTGAAGGCCCGTTGATGGTTGGTATGAATGTGGTTGGCGATTTGTTTGGAAGTGGCAAAATGTTTTTACCGCAGGTTGTAAAAAGTGCCAGGGTTATGAAAAAAGCCGTTGCTGTTTTAACGCCTTTTATTGAGCAGGAAAAAGAAGACCGTAAAAATGCTCACCTCGCCGCAGGCACTGTTAATGAGGAAGCAGCTGGCGCAGCAAAAATATTACTGGCAACCGTTAAAGGCGATGTACACGATATTGGTAAAAATATTGTGGGCGTTGTACTCGGTTGTAATGGATATGATATTATCGACCTTGGCGTAATGGTGCCAACCGAAAAAATATTAGAAACTGCCATTAGAGAAAAAGTGGACATTATTGGCTTGAGCGGATTGATAACACCATCGCTTGATGAAATGGTACACGTGGCGCATGAAATGAAACGCCGTGGTATTAAATTACCATTGATGATTGGCGGCGCAACAACATCACGTATGCACACGGCAGTAAAAATTGCACCGCAGTATGATGATGGTGTTATTCACGTATTGGATGCAAGCCGAAGCGTTACCGTTGCCGGAAGCTTATTAAGTCCGGAACAGAAGCCTGCCTTCTTACAAAATTTAAAAACAGAGTACGATAAACTTGTCGTTGATTTTGGTAATAAAAAATCGAGTAAACAATATTTACCATTTGCCGAAGCACAAAAGAATGGAGCAAAAATTGATTGGGCAAATTTTAAACCTGTAACACCAACTTTTACGGGCACAAAAGTTTTAGATAATTATCCTCTTGCCGAAATTGCCGAATTTATCGATTGGCAACCTTTCTTTATTGCCTGGGAGATGCATGGAAAATTCCCTGCAATATTAACTGATAGTATTATTGGCGTAGAAGCAACAAAGCTTTTTAATGACGCTAAAAAATTATTGCAGCAAATTATTGATGAACAATGGTTGAGTGCAAAAGGTGTTGTTGGTTTTTGGCCGGCAAATAAAATTGCACATGATACTGTTGATGTAAAAACAGAATCTTCAGTATTGCAATTAGAATTTTTGCGCCAGCAAATAAAGAAAACTGCAGGGCAACCTAATTTATCGTTAGCGGATTTTATTGCTCCAAGCCCATCCCCGGCAACCGGTATAATGTTTCAAGACACTACTGAAGCCCCTTCCCAAAGGGAAAGGGAGGAAAAAGCGGGCTTTGGATATGAATGGGCAGACCCAATAACATATCCATTATTAAAAGAGTATGCTTTAGCAAACAGAAATAAACAGACACCAGCTGAATTTGCAATATGGGAAGTGTTAA
This sequence comes from Chitinophagales bacterium, assembly GCA_038216775.1. Lineage (GTDB taxonomy): Bacteria > Bacteroidota > Bacteroidia > Chitinophagales > Chitinophagaceae > Ferruginibacter. The sequence continues at coordinate 4,051 of JBBQPX010000211.1, read as the reverse complement.
AGACAAAAAAATTAGAAGGGTTTAAATTCAGAAGGCAGAACATCATTGGTCAATATATAGCTGATTTAGTTTGTCTCGACAGAAGATTAATTGTAGAAATTGACGGGCTTATTCACCAACTTCCAGAAAATAAGCAAGCTGATGAAATTAGAACAGAATGGCTAAATCAACAAGGTTTTAAAGTGATTAGGTTTACCAATGAGCATGTTTTAAACAACATCAATAAAGTTATAGAAACCATTTCTAATGAATTGGATAGTCAACCAAGCATCAAAGAAGGCAACAATCTAAGTTCCCCCTCCGGGGGACAGGGGGCTGATTACATTGGTGCATTTTCCGTAACTATTCAGGGCATTGAAAAACACATCAAAAACTTTGAAGCCAATTTTGATGATTATAATAAAATCATTCTACAAGCTTTGGCAGATAGACTTGCTGAAGCTTTTGCAGAATTGCTTCACAAAAAAACCAGAACAGAATATTGGGGTTATGTTTCTGATGAGCATCTTAGCAATGAGCAATTAATAAAAGAAGAATATCAAGGTATTCGTCCGGCACCGGGCTACCCTGCTTGTCCTGACCATACAGAGAAATACAAATTGTTTGAACTGCTTGGCGGCGAAGAAGCAACCGGCATTCACTTAACTGAATCTCTTGCGATGTACCCTGCGGCATCAGTATGCGGTTGGTATTTCGCAAACCCAGATAGCAAATACTTCGGCGTAGGCAAAATTGAAAAAGACCAGTTAGAAGCTTATGCGAATAGAAAAGGAATGAGTATTGACGATGCAACGAGGTGGTTGAGGCCAATACTGGAATAATGATAGTTACGTCAACCTGTTCAGCTCCAGCTTTCTGATGATATTAAACACCAACAAAATAGTGTAGAAATAATTTTTTATTTCCTGCTTATCACGCACACCATTTTTTGTTGGTTCCAAAAGATCTTCTTCAAACGGAACTGCTATGTAACATTTACCCGCAACAAATGAAAATACAATATCTTTTTTAAGCTTTTCTTTGATAAGTAACATTTGGTCGAGCATATTTTGAGAAAGGATAACGCTAGCCTCACTCTTGTTTGTTGTATAAATTGAATATGCTTTATCAAAAGCTACATGGCCGGCACCTATTTTTATTACTCCTGGTAACGAATACATACGATAACGCTCATCAGCTATACTTTTAGGTAGTTGCGCTTTGCCTTTTATCCAGATATAAGTGCCGCCACAAAAAGAATTGCTGATATTTGCCACAAAAAACAATCCTTTAAAAATACTTTCAACACCACCCGAATCCTCATACCAGGATTTAATTTCGGAGCAATGAAAAGCAACACCGTTATACACACTTTGCCAGTAATCATCTCCATCAAAATGTGAAAACCTACGACGAAATAACCCACTTGCCTTATATTCTTTTTTAGAAACAAAACCCATAGGTTTATAAACTACTGAAGGGTATATAAAGCTGATGATTTCACCAATTACTTTCTCTTTAAAATCATCCAGATAACGGTCGCTATATCTCGTCCAGAAAAAAACGCCGATAAGGCACATGATAAGCATACCAACAGCCAGCATAACTCCGCCAGGAAAAATTTTGATAACGTAAAGTGAAAAGAAAAATACGCAGCCAATACCTGTAAAAATTGTAAATTTTTTCCAGTTTTGCAGTGCCGATTCATCCTTATCCAACAAATCCATATGAGGCTGAATTTTGGTTGAATAAAAACTTTCAAAGTTTTCAATTCCTTCCATCAATAAAAATTGTTTTCCATAAGGGTTCGCTATTTTTACAGGTATAAATATAATAATCTCTATGCGTATTATTTCCTACAATGTTAACGGCATACGTGCTGCCATTAAAAAGGGTTTTTTCGATTGGTTAAAAACAAACCCTGCTGATGTTATCTGTTTACAAGAAACAAAGGCAACACAAGGCGATGTTGACGTGAGGCAATTGGAAGATTTAGGGTTTCATCACCACTGGTTTAGTGCGCAGAAGAAAGGATATAGTGGCGTAGCAATATTCTCAAAAATAAAACCAGATAAAGTTATTTTAGGAAATGGCCATGCGGTAAGCGATGATGAAGGCCGCGTTATACAAATGGACTTTGGTGACATCCGTTTAATTAATGCCTACTTCCCTTCCGGCACAAGTGGCGATTTAAGGCAGGATTTTAAATATAAGTGGCTTGATGAAATGCAGACCTTTCTCAACAAATTAAAAAAGAAACAGCCGAAAATAATTTTAGTTGGCGATTACAATATCGCACATAACGAAATTGATATACACGACCCAAAAGGCAATAAAAAAAGTAGTGGTTTTTTACCGGAAGAGCGTGAGTGGATGACGAAATTTTTAGCTAGTGGCTGGGTAGATACGTTCCGTGAGTTTCATCCCGAACCGCATCGCTACAGTTGGTGGAGTCAGCGCTTTCCAACGGTAAGGTTAAATAACAAGGGCTGGCGTATTGATTACATTACAGTAACAGAGCCATTAAAAAAACAATTGGTTGGTGCAGATATTTTTCCTGATGTAAAACACAGTGATCATTGCCCGGTTTATGTTGAAATAAAAACCCAAAACCCCTAAAGGGGCTTAAAGAGAATTCAATTTTAAACCTTTATCAGGAAATGCAGAATTAAAAAAGTATGAATACTTCAGTTACACATTTAAATAACGAAGAGAATATCGTTTATCTGGTTACAAAATAAATTATGCTATGATTATTTACAACGTTACCCTAAAAGTTCACGAATCCATTAAAACCGAATGGCTGCAATGGTTAAAGGATGAACATATACCCGATATTATACAAACCGGCTGCTTTACCCATGCCGTAATTTTAAAGTTGATGGAAGTTGACGAAAGTGAGGGACCAACATATGCTGTTCAGTATCACGCAGAAAGTAAAAGTTTATATAATAATTATATTGATAAATATTCCGGCGAAATGCGGCAAAAAAGTTTCGATAAATGGGGCAATAAATTCATCGCCTTCCGGTCTGTTATGCAGGTTGTTAACTAATTGTGCAAAACATTCGGCATTTTTTATTTTCACACTTCCCACTTTTTTTATTCGCTTAAAAACCGCACGGACAAAGGATTTCAAAAAGTGATTCTTTAAAAGCCTTTACTGCATTGAGTTTTAGGCAAAGCGGCATTAAAATTAAGCACTTAAAAATACTACATAAAGTACCGAAACCCCTTATTGCCCGTGGTTTACAGCCTTTTGTTACAGGAAAAAATTTTTATAAAAAAATTTTGTTGCAAATAAAAAGCATCTATATTTGTCTCACTTAAAAAATTCAAAAAAAATCATCATGAACAAAGCTGAATTAATTTCGAAACTTGCTGACGATGCAGGTATTACTAAAACACAAGCGAATGCTACTTTAGATTCTTTCGTTGCTGCTGTTACTAAAACTTTAAAAGGTGGTGGTAAAGTTACATTGGTAGGATTTGGTACTTTTTCTGTTTCTAAAAGAGCTGCACGTAATGGTCGCAACCCACAAACAGGCGCTGTTATCAAAATTAAAGCTAAAAAAGTTGCTAAGTTTAAAGCTGGTAAAGAGCTATCTGCTAAAATGTAATTTTTTGCATTAAACTAAAAAAAGCAAGGTGCTGAAGTGCCTTGCTTTTTTTGTAAGTATATTTTTATAATCAGCCCTGGTAAGTAAACTTATCAATAACTGATTTATCTTGCATCAATAAATAAAACAACAATTAACTTTTAATCATTCAAAAAAAATAAAAATCATGGGACGTGGTGATATCAAAACAAAAAAAGGAAAAATTTTTGCAGGCTCTTTTGGTAAAACAAGGCCAGCGAAAGCTGCAACAAAAGCTGTAGTTGCAAAGAAAGCTGTTGCTAAGAAAAAAGATTAATTAAACTATTGGTTATTGGTCATTTAATATCACTTTAAATGACCAGTAACCAGTTTCTATTACGGAGCTAATCGTTCTATATTCCAGCCTTCATTTTGATGCTGGTATTGGATACGGTCGTGCAAACGACTCGGCCTGCCCTGCCAAAACTCTATAA
>JBBQPX010000210.1:0-5663 GCA_038216775.1 Chitinophagales bacterium | reverse complement strand
TATGTCAACAGCATTTGCAAGTAGCGCAGCTACTATGAGCAGTTTTAGCAATGCATCAGAAAGTGCCAAAGGTTTTCATGAGCAAGTACAGGTTTTAACTAAAAATCTTGGTTCATTAAATACAATTTACGAGTTAGAATTAAAGGAAAGCAATAATCATTTAAAGACGTTAAATTCTTTTTATGGTAAATTGGCCGAAGCTAGTCAAACAATGGTAGGCACTGTTGAAGATGCTGGTAAAGCTAAAGAGCAAATTGGTATATTGGCTACTAACCTGGGTAAATTAAACTCGGTTTATGGAAATATGCTTACTGCTATGCAAGGCGGACGTTAATATTAATCGTATTAACAAAAACCATTTGGCTGCAATTACAGCCAACGATAAGAGAACCATTTTAAACTAAACAATCGTAAATCTAAAATATTATGGCTTTACCTAGAGAGCCCCGGCAAAAGATGATCAACATTATGTATTTAGTGTTGACGGCTATCTTGGCATTGAATGTATCTGCCGAGGTAATTGAAGCTTTTAAAACGGTGGATAAAAGTTTGATTAATTCAAGTAAGAATATAACAAGGTCAAATGATGTGTTATACAAATCCTTGAACGACAAATTAACAGATCCTACTACAAATAAAGAACTTGTAAATATCTGGAATGGCAATGCACAAAAAGTAAAAGCTTTATCTGCAGAAATGGCCACCTATATTGATGGGTTGAAAATGGATTTAAAGAAAGGCGCAAACCTGCAGATGAAAGAGAAAAACGGTGTTCAGGTAGAAGATTTTAAAGAAGATAATCTTGATGCTTCTACCCGTTTATTTGAAACTGCAGGAAAGGGCGTAGAACTGGAAAAAAAGTTAGCTGATTACAGAGCGAATGTATTAAAGATAGATTCTTCAATAAGCCGCGAATTTGCAACTAATTTTCCTGTAACTACTGAAGTGCCAATTGGACAAGAAGGTAAAGTAAAAGATTTTACTACATCTTATTTTCACATGACACCAACAGTAGCAGCCTTAACAATTTTGAGCAAATTTCAGAATAACATAAAAAATGCTGAAAACCAGGTAGTAACTTATTGCCATAATAAAATTGGTCAGGTAGAAGTACATATGGATCAGGTTGGTGTTTTAGTTGGACAAAACTCTAATTACTTAATGCCAGGGCAGGAGCTAGTTGTAACTGCAGGTGTAGGTGCTTACAGTTCGTCGGCTAATCCAAGCATCAGCATCAATGGTTCAGGTGTTTCTGTTGATAAAGGACAGGGTTCTTATAAAACAACTGTTAGCGGGAGTGGAGAACGTACTGTACCAATTACAGTAACTTTTAAAGGTGAAGATGGCAAAACAAATACAGTTCAGTCATCAGTTAAATATACTGTAGGTGTGCCCGGTGGTGCAGCAGTAATGCTTGATAAAATGAATGTATTTTATATTGGTGTTGATAACCCAATAACAATATCTTCAGGTTCAGGTTGGGATAAAACGACTGTTACGCCTTCTGGTTGTACCATGACTGGTTCTGGATCTAATAGAATTGTAAGAGTATCTGCTGTTGGTGCGGCTAGTATAACGGTGTCTGCTGATGGAAAACAAAGTAAATTCGATTTCCGTATCAAACGTATTCCTGATCCAATAATTAAAGTTGGACCAAGTGGCGGAGGTAAAATGCAGGCTGTTGTATTTAGAAACCAACAGTTTGTAAGAGCTGATTTAGAGAACTTTGATTTTGCAGCTACTTTCAGTGTAACAGGCGCAACTGTTTATTTTAACAATCCAGGTGACAGAAACGTAAAGCAAATTTCGTTAACTAGTGGAAATCTGGGAGCTGCAGCTGAGTATATGAAATCATTAGTCCCTGGTTCTTCAGTTATATTTGATAATATTCGTGTTGTTGGGCCCGATGGTGTTACAAGAACAATTCAAAACCCTCCAGGATTCTCATTATTCTAAAGAGTGTATAAATAAGAAGCTATGAAAATTAAGCATTTTAAGTATTTTTTGTTGGCCTTTTGCCTAGGTATGTTTGTTAATACGGTAGAAGCACAAAAGAAGAAGACTACACGTTCTTCAACTAAGCGTGCAAGTACCCGTAAAACTACTTCATCGAGAACAAAGGCGAACATTCAACCTACTGCTCCGCAAATTGATACAGTTGCAGTGGCTATAGTTCCGCCAGCCCCACCTAATGATAGTTTGCCAATAAAAACGGTAAAAAAATCTTTACGGCCAGATGAAGCTGTTGAAACAACAATGCTTAAGGACAGAACTCCTTTGCCTTACGAGAATTTAAGGGCAGATGATGCTATGTACAGACATAAGATTTGGCGTGAAATTGATACAAGGGAAAAAATCAACCTTCCTTTTAGATATGCAGCTGATGAAAACAACGGAAACCAACGTTTTATTTCTATTTTGTTTAAAGCAATTCAGGATAGCGCTGTTACTGTTTTTGATCAGGTTGATGACAGGTTTACAACACCAATGACAAAGCTGGAGGTGGTTCAAAAACTTTCTGGTGAACCAATTCAGGTTCCACTTTACGATTCTCTTGGAAATGTTACTGGATACAAATCGGAATCACGTGATATTGTTCTGGACTCGTTTTATAAATTCAGAATAAAAGAAGAAGTTATTTTTGACAAAGAAAGTTCTCGTTTATTTTGGCGAATTCTGGGAATAGCACCAGTTATGAATGTTTACACAGCGCAAACAAATCAATTTATTGGTACTACCGAATTGTTTTGGGTTTACTATCCTGACATGAGACCTATTTTCTCAAAATATGATGTGTACAATGGTAAAAACTATGGTGCACGTATGAGTTGGGAAGATTTGTTTGAAAGCAGAATGTTTTATGGTCGCATAATAAAGAGTACTATTGACAACCCTTATGACAGGTATATTGACCAGTATCCGGGTTTAAAAGATAAAGGTATTTTGCAGTTATTAGAAGGCGAAAACATTAAAGAAAAGATATTTAACTACGAACAGGATTTGTGGGCGTATTAATCGCTTTTTAATATTCAATTTTCAAGCCCCCCGAATAATTCGGGGGGTTTTTGATTTATCACAACATTTTTATCAGTTATTAACAATTGGGCAATTTTAACGAAATACCCTGTTTAGGGTATTGGTTATAAGACTTGTATTGGTTACCTTCGTCTTGGTTTTTCATAGGATATTGGATTTTAAACGGGGTTGAATTTCTATTCAGGCCCCTTTTTTATTTTACGGTGGTTATGTTATAATTAGTAATTTCTTTATTATTAGAAATCATCTGCCGCGGCAGAAACTGATTTAAAACTAGTGCTTTTAAAATTGCACGCAGATCTCTTAATTACTATTATTGTTTCGGTATAAAATATTGGGCTATTAATTTTGCTTTAGCATTTCCTACAAGCTTTGCAAGTTCATCAACCGAGGTTGCTTTAACGTTTTTTACTGACTTGTACTCTTTCAAAAGTAAATCTGCAGTTGCTTTGCCAATTCCTTTAATTTGCTCTAACTCATTTACAAAAGTGCCTTTGCTACGTAGGTTTCTATGATAAGTGATGCCATGGGTATGCACTTCATCTCGTATTCTACGGATAAGTTTAAGGCTTTCACTATCCCACGGAAGTTTTAATGATTCTGTATCTCCCGGAAAAAATATTTCTTCTTCATTTTTAGCAAGTCCAACAACAGAAGTTGTTGCAGGCAGCTTTAATGAAGTTACACTTTGCATGGCAGCACTTAATTGGCCCTTGCCACCGTCTATAATCACAAGCTGGGGTAAAGGTTGCTTTTCTTCCAGTAAACGCCTGTAACGTCTGTAAACAACCTCTGTCATAGATGCGAAATCATTTATGCCCTCTACAGTTTTTACTTTAAAACGTCTGTATTCAGCTCTGCTCGGTTCTCCATTTTTAAAAACTACCACAGCAGAAACGGGGTAACTGCCTTGAAAGTTTGAATTATCAAAGCACTCAATATGCAAAGGTATCGCTGAGAGTTGGAGGTCTTTTTGCAGTTGCTCCAGTACTTTAATTTTTTCATCGCTGGATTTATCTTCCAGGTTCAACATCTTTCTTTTTTTCAACTCCTCTTTAAAGTAGTTTACATTCTTTTCAGAAAGGTCCAGTAGTTTCTTTTTATCGCCGCCCTTTGGCACCGTTATAATTACATCCTGTTGGGGAAAATCAATATTAAAAGGCACAATAATTTCACTGGCAATACTATTAAAACTATCCCTTATTTGGGCTGCAGCAAATGCTAAAACTTCTTCCGCTGATTCTTCTAACTGCTTTTCAAGCGTTATTGTTTTGGTTTGTACAATGGCGCCACCATTAACTGCGAGGTAGTTTACGTAAGCAATGTTGCCATCCTCTAATATAGAAAATACATCTACCGTGCCCATGCGTGTATTAACTACTGCAGAGCGGGACTGATAATTTTTAAGGAACTCAATTTTGCTTTTGTAACGTGCGGCTTTTTCAAACTCCATGTTGTTAACATGCTGCTGCATTTCTTTTTTAAAATGTTGCATTACAGTTGACATATTGCCCTTTAGCAAGTTTACCAATTGCTGTAATTCTTCGTTGTAATTCTCAATGGTTTGCAAACCTTCGCAGGGGCCTTTACAATTACCCAAATGATACTCCAGACAAACTTTAAATTTCCCCTTCTTAATATTATTTTCTGTTAAATTTAATTTGCAGGTACGTAAATGAATGGTTTGTCTTATTGAATCGAGCAGTTCTCTTACTTTTTCAACTGAAGTATAAGGTCCTAAATATTGGGAGCCATCATTAATTCTGCGGCGTGTAAAGAAAACCCGGGGAAACCGTTCATTTTTAATTACGATGTAGGGATATGTTTTATCGTCTTTGAGATTTATGTTAAACCGGGGCTGAAATTCTTTTATAAGTGTGTTCTCCAACAAAAAAGCATCCTGCTCATTATTTACAATGGTAAATTCTATATGATGAATACGCTGGACAAGTTCGTGTGTTTTGTAAGTGGTAAATGTTTTGGAAAAGTAAGAGCTTACACGCTTACGCAAATGTTTTGCTTTACCAACGTATAGCAATTCATTGCTTTCATCAAAATATTTGTAAATGCCCGGTAATGCAGGTATTGTTGATGCTATTTCCGAAAATTCGTGTTGTGTCATTAGTTATTTAAAAGTCCCAAACCAGCTTTACTTCACTCTCAACTTTAGACTCACCTTTTTCATCTGTTGATATGATTGTTTTTTTGCACCACTCATTACTAACCCAGGTTAACTGCATCGTTTTGTTTTTGTCGATTTGTTTTACCAGGTAAACTCTTTTTATGGTATTTGTTTCAGGATCCACATATACATCCCAATGTATTAATTTCATACTGTCTGGCAATAACGCAACTGGGTTGTAAGTAAAAGTAATTGTGTTTATAGATTGATCCAGAAAGCTCTCTTCTTTGTACAGCATAATCAAATTGGCAGAATCAATATCCGGATGCAAAAATTCCTGAACTTCCGAATCAAGATTTTCAAGCTTTACCCAAACTGAATCTGTTTGTGCATTGGTAGTCGTGTATTTTAATGGATTAATACCTGCCTTTTTAATATTTGCAATTTCGCCTTTGAGATAAGAAGTGACTGGAAAAAATCTTTGTTTATCAAGCGAATCATTTTT
>JBBQPX010000209.1:0-5719 GCA_038216775.1 Chitinophagales bacterium | reverse complement strand
GCACCTGTCACCGCAATTATAATTTTTCTGCTCATTTTTTGTTTACATTTTATGCTAAATATCGTGGTAAGATAATCCAATCTTCCACATCAGTTAAAAACAAAATTATATGGAAATTGTTTTCAGATGGATACTAATCATAATCATCTTGGTTATTCTAACGACCTGATGGAATTTACTAATTGCAGAAAAATCTGCAACCGCTCCTTTTTTATTTAATTTTTTTTTCGTTCAAAATTGTAATTTCCGTTTTCAATTAGCTGAATGAATGCACCAAAACTACAAAGAAGCCTTGGCTTATTTCAATCTACCGTTGTAAATATGATTGACATGGTGGGCATTGGCCCGTTTGTAACACTACCAATTGTTATGGGTTTGATGGGCGGCATGTTTTTATACGCCTGGATTGCCGGAGCAGTGCTTTCCTTAATTGATGCCATGATTTGGAGTGAACTTGGCGCCGCCTACCCGCTTGCCGGTGGCAGCTATAACTTTTTAAAAGAGGCTTATGGCAAAAACGGCATGGGTCGGATGATGAGCTTTTTGTACGTATGGCAAACTATAATTCAGGCACCACTCGTTGCGGCATCGGCTGCTATCGGTTTTTCGCAGTATTTGGGTTACCTCGTTGAGTTAGGGCCCTTTGAGCAAAAATTAGTTTCAGGCGCAGTAATCATTTTAGTAACTATACTCTTATATCGTAAAATTGACAGCATTGGTAAAATAGCCGTAATGCTTTGGACAGGCGTTATACTAACTATCGGCTGGATAATTATAGGCGGTATTGCACATGGTAATTTTTTACAACCGCTAAAAGATATTAATGCAGATTTTAGCTGGGCAGCACTTGGCTCCTTTGCTTTCGGGCAAGCCTGCATAAAATCAATTTACAGTTATCTTGGTTACTACAACGTTTGCCATTTAGGTGCGGAGATTAAAAATCCCGGTAAAAATATTCCCCGCAGCATGTTCATTTCTGTTATAGGTATTGCCATTTTATACATTGCCATGAACACGAGTGTAAGCAGCGTTATACCTTGGCAAGAAGTTAAACAATGGCAGGATACAGGTATCAATAATTTTGTGGTGAGTACTTTTATTGAACGTCTGTATGGCTACACTGCAGCAAACATTATTACGGTTATGATTTTATGGGTTGCCCTGGCATCATTGTTTGCCGTAATGCTTGGTTACTCAAGAGTGCCATATGCCGCAGCCATCGACGGTGCATTTTTTAAAGTGTTTGGCAAACTGCACCCAACCCGTAACTTCCCTTACGTTTCGTTGTTAGTTATTGCCGGACTCGGCTTTATTTTTAGTTTGCTTTTCAGAATGAGCGATGTTATAAGCGGCATATTAGCCATGCGAATTGTCGTACAGTTTGTGGGGCAAGCAGTCGGGGTGGTTTTGCTGCGCAGAAAAAAAGGCAAACAAAATCTTCCTTATAAAATGCCATTATATCCGCTGCCGGTTATTTTGGTTATTGCTATGTGGCTGTTTGTTTTTTATTCAACAGGGCGGCAAGTAATCGGTTCTTTCTTAATTGTTTTTGGAACAGGACTTGTGGTATATTTAATAAATGCCAGCATTAAAAAGCAATGGCCGTTTAATGATAAAAATGCAAAGTTGCAGGAAGAAGATATTGAAGTTGTTAGTGAATAGCATTCTTACAGAGATGGTAACTCTCCTACCTCAGTCATCTGCTCATCTTTAACTGTTATTGCCAGACAATAGCTCCCATTAGTAATTACCATGTGTGGAACCTGCATGGTTATGTTATACCGTAAAACTTGGTCTAGTACTTTTTTATCTAACGGTACATTCATTTCCTTACATTCAATAATCATCCATGGTTTTGTATCAGCATCGTAAACAACAATATCAAATCGCTTTTTAAGTTCTCCCAACTTAATTTCTTTTTCTATCGCAATTAAACTGGCCGGGTATTTTTTTTTTTGGGTAAGATATTGCAGGAAATTCTGTCGCACCCATTCTTCCGGAGTAAATACGACCCAGCGTTTGCGCAATTCATCAAAGATGAATTCCTTACCCGCTTCTTCTTTTATTTTGGGTTGATATGGAGGATATTCAATTTTAATCATTTGTATATATTACGGCTCGCAAAAGAATTTTGTATATTTAAGCTTTAAAAGAATTTAACTGAAAGATATGAAGTCAAAAGAAGAAATAATAAAAAACTGGTTACCCAGATATACCGGTGAAAAATTAGAGAATTTTGGTGAATACATTTTGCTTACCAATTTTTCCAATTATGTTGAAATGTTTGCCAAGGAAAACAAGGTGAAAATTACTGGCGTAGGTAATGCCATGCCAAGCGCAACTGCAGATAATATTACCATTATTAATTTTGGTATGGGCAGTCCGGGCGCTGCAACCATAATGGATTTACTAAGTGCCATTCACCCGAAAGCTGTGTTATTTTTAGGTAAATGCGGTGGATTGAAAAAACGCAATAAACTGGGCGACCTTATTCTGCCGATTGCCGCCATCAGAGGCGAAGGAACGTCTAATGATTATTTTCCACCTGAAGTACCTGCATTACCTTCTTTTGCTTTACAGAAAGCTGTGTCAACCACCATACGTGATTATGCAGTTGATTACTGGACAGGTACTGTTTACACCACCAACCGAAGGGTTTGGGAGCATGATGAAAAGTTTAAAACTTACCTGCAGGATGTAAGAGCTTATGCTGTGGATATGGAAACAGCAACTATTTTTACGGTTGGGTTTTACAACAAAATACCAACAGGTGCTTTGCTTTTAGTAAGCGACCAGCCAATGACACCTGATGGCGTAAAAACAGCAGACAGTGATAAAAAAGTGACATCAAAATATGTGAACGTACATTTAAAAATCGGCATCGATTCCTTAAAACAATTAATGAACAACGGACTAACGGTAAGACATCTTAAGTTTTTATAATCGTGAATGGCGCCACTACTCTCTATAAAAAATCTGAACATTCAGTTTAATAATGATGGTAAATTAAGTACTGCTGTACATAATAATTCATTTGATGTTGCCGCAGGCGAACTTGTTGCCATTGTTGGGGAAAGCGGTTCAGGCAAATCTGTAACTGCCTTATCCATTCTTAAATTGTTACCAGAACAAACAGTTATAAATGGTGAGATTTTGTTTTGCCAATCAGAACCTGTTGATTTACTAAAATTATCATCCCAAAAAATAACCCGCATACGTGGCAATGAAATTGCCATGATTTTTCAGGAGCCCATGACCTCGCTAAACCCGGTTTTTACCTGTGGGTATCAGGTTATGGAAGCAATTCAATTGCACCAAAAAGTTAGTAAGGAAATTGCCAGGCAAAAAACTATTGCACTATTTAAGCAGGTAAAATTACCGGACCCTGAAAATTTAATAAACCGCTATCCACACGAATTAAGTGGTGGGCAAAAACAACTGGTGATGATTGCTATGGCAATGAGTTGCAACCCTTCGCTGCTGATTGCTGATGAGCCTACTACCGCGTTAGATGTAACAGTTCAAAAAACAATCCTCGAACTTATTAAGTCTTTACAGACGGAAAATAACATGGGTGTAATTTTTATTACGCATGATTTGGATGTAGTTGCCGATATTGCTGACAAAATTATTGTGATGTATAAGGGAGAAATTGTGGAGCAGGGAAATACAAAAGAGATTTTACTTTCGCCGAAACACCCGTACACAAAGGCTTTGCTGGCATGTAGGCCAGCAGGACAACCCAAAGGAAAACGATTACCTGTTGTAAGTGATTTTTTATATACTGGTGCTGAATTAAAACAACAGCCTCCAATTAATGAACCACAAACCACAAACCACAAACAACAAACCACTATACTAGATGTTCAAAATCTGTCTGTCGCATTTCCTGTAAAGAAAAATATATTTGGAAAATCTACGCAGTTTTTTAAAGCAGTTGATGAAGTTAGTTTCACTGTACAACAGGGAGATATTCTGGGACTTGTGGGAGAAAGCGGTTGCGGCAAAACAACTTTAGGCAGAAGCATTTTACAGTTGGTAAAACCTACGGCTGGTAAGATTTTATTGGAAGAGAAAGATTTAGCACATATTAATCCTTCGGAGTTGCGACATATGCGCAAGGAATTACAGATTGTTTTTCAGGACCCATATGGTTCATTAAATCCCCGCATCACTATTGGTGACTCAATTTTAGAGCCGTTAAAAGTACATTCAGTTCTGGCAAACAACAAGCTCCGTAAAGAAAAAGTAATGGAGCTCCTGGAAAAAGTAAATCTGGACATCAATCATTTTAACCGCTATCCACACCAGTTTAGCGGCGGGCAACGGCAGCGTATTTGTATTGCCCGTGCATTGGCACTCAATCCATCTTTCTTAATTTTTGATGAAAGTGTTTCAGCGCTTGATGTAAGTGTGCAGGCGCAGGTACTTAACTTGCTGAACGATTTAAAAAAAGAATTTGGTTTTACAGCTATTTTTATTTCGCACGATTTATCAGTTGTACATTATATCTGCAACCGTATTTTGGTTATGCACAAAGGCAAAATTGTAGAAGAAGGAACTGCTGATGAAGTTTATTATCATCCGAAAAATGAATACACGCAAACGCTCATCAATGCCATTCCCGGTAAAAATATTCATCAATCCTCATAATCGCCCAGAGATTTATAACCTCTGATAGTACTGCTGTAACCGTAAAAGTTTTTTGCACTTTTGTGAAAACTGAATAATCGCTTTTTCAATTGCATTTGTAACTGCTCGTCGAGTGGCTCATTGTCTTTTATCTTTACATCGGTCATGGTGGTTAATATATCATCTGTTGAAATATTCTTTTCATTTGTTGGTTGCAGACCGCTGATGCCAATTTTCCAACCATCTTCTTTATTAACTCTGTATTTAAAAAAATAAACCACCCCTTTTTTATCGAGATATGCGGCCGGTTCCTTCTTTATAAAAGTTATCGAATCCAACTGACCGTTTTCTCTTTCCTCAACAAGGGAACTTCTGGCAATATCCAATTGATTCTTGTATTTTACAGGAAACTTATCCAGCCTGTTTACCTTGTCTAATCTTGCATATAAATCGCTTCTGTATTGGTCTTCAGTAGCAAGATTAAGTACAATACTATCTGCCACAGGCAGATTGTTACGCAACATTAGCACAGCTGCGGCAAGTCTAACTTCTGGCTCTCTCGACTTTAATAATTTTTCAAAATACATGGGAACACTCTTGTTCTTATTATAAAATTGCAAAAGCAAAATGCTGTAATCATCCAGACTGTTTTTATTATACCTGTTATAGTTTGAATAAGTAAGCTTTGCCCCATCTTCTTCTTTCCGCAATTCCTTTTCTAACAATTTTTCATCTTTAATTTGCTGGCGCTTCAATTCAACTTTAGCATCAAAATAAATTTTAGTAAAATAAGATTCGTAGGTGGAAGCCTTAATATAATTACTATCAACCAATGTAACCAGCAACGATAACACACTTTCTTTATAATCACTCAAGGTTGAGAGTTGCAGCAAATCAGGGTACAGCGTTGCAGCCAGCTTCAGCGAATCCTCCAGGTTACGAAACAGGCTCTTGTACTCATAATCATCAGAAAAAATAGGCGGCTCTTGCAGCATTAATTCTTTAAATAATTGATACGCCGCTTTGGTTTTGTGCCTTGCAAGTGCTTTAAACACTTCGTTTTGAAAAGAACTCGTGTCTGCCGTTT
>JBBQPX010000208.1:0-5720 GCA_038216775.1 Chitinophagales bacterium | reverse complement strand
AGGTTCCCTACAAATGGTTTAGTCAAAACCCATTTAAGAGTACTTATTTTGCCTGTTTGAGTATGGCTGCGGAAATGACTACCGGCGTGCTCGGCTTGGCACATATATATAAACGGCAGCCGGCGGTAAGTATGCTCGTTTTAAAAATTGAAGGCGATTTTGTAAAAAAAGCAACTGGTATAACCATTTTTACTTGTGAAGATGGAGCGTTGATTAAACAAACAATTGAAGATGCAATAATAAGTGGCGAAGGAAGGGCCTTTACGGCAAAATCCTGCGGCAGAAATGCAGCAAATGAAATAGTTGCAGAATTTGCTGTAACCTGGAGTTTTAAGGTTAAAAAAGCAATTTAAAAAAGTTGTACCTTCTCAAAAACAAAATTATGGCTGTTGCAACAAAGGGGAAACAAACGACAAGAGCGGCGATGTAATAATACCAAATTATTGGGATGAAAAATTAGCAACTGAACCATCATGGCTGGATACTGCAATCACATTATTACTTTTGGCTTTGCCAATGCTTTTGGCAAGCCTTGTTTATAAAAGACTAAGCAGTTTTTTTATCTAAATGGTACACTAATGTATATTTCGTTAAATTGCACCTCCTCGTTCAGTAGAATTAATGCCGTACAAGAGTGCGACGCCAATGAAGCTGAATTGAAATACCAATGCTTGGCTCCCCGAAAAAATCGGGGCAAGAAAAAAAATAAAAACACAATCTTCCCCATCCCCCCTTTAGGGGACGGGGGCATACATCATGGCAAAATCAAAAGACTTACGTAAACAGGAAGCACTAGACTATCATTCAAAAGGCCGACCTGGAAAAATTGAAGTAATACCAACCAAAGAGGCAAAAACACAAAGAGACCTTTCACTTGCCTATTCACCCGGCGTGGCAGAGCCTTGCCTGGAAATTGCAGCTAATCCAGAAGATGTTTATAAATATACAGCCAAGGGCAACCTGGTTGGCGTTATCAGCAATGGCACCGCAGTTTTAGGCCTTGGTAATATTGGACCCGAAGCAGGCAAACCCGTAATGGAAGGAAAGGGTGTATTGTTCAAAATTTTTGCTGATATAGATGTATTTGATATTGAGATAAATGAAACAGACCCTGAAAAATTTGTGCAGATAGTTCAGGCACTCGAACCAACTTTTGGCGGTATTAATTTAGAAGATATTAAAGCACCCGAGTGTTTTTATATTGAACAGGAGCTAAAAAAGCGTTGTAAAATCCCTATCATGCACGATGACCAGCATGGTACTGCCATCATTAGTGCGGCTGCATTGTTGAATGCATTAACTATTCAGAAAAAGAAAATAGACAAAGTAAGATTTGTAGTGAACGGAGCCGGAGCCGCAGCCATGGCCTGTATGCAATTGTATGAATCACTGGGTGCAAAGCACAGCAACTTTATGGTGTTTGACCGTAAAGGTATACTATACAATGGCAGGCCCGATGTGGAAGACATGAAGCTCAAATTTTGTGTGGATGCCAAATACAAAGACTACGACCTGGCAAAAGCTTTTAAGGATGCCGACGTTTTTATTGGCTTAAGCGCCGGTAACACCGTATCGCCTGAAATGGTAAAGAGCATGGCTAAAAATCCCATTGTTTTTGCCATGGCAAACCCAACTGCAGAGATCGATTATGATGTAGCTGTTGCTACCCGTAAAGATATCATCATGGCTACAGGCCGCAGTGATTTTCCCAACCAGGTAAATAATGTACTGGGATTCCCGTATATTTTCCGCGGTGCATTGGATGTAAGGGCAACGGCCATTAACGAAGCCATGAAACTGGCAGCAGTAAAGGCTTTGGCAGAACTGGCAAAAGCTCCGGTACCTGATATTGTGAATCTTGCCTACAATGAAAAAACAATTACATTCGGGCCAACCTATATCATTCCAAAACCTTTAGATCCACGTTTGTTATCAACTGTAGCACCGGCCGTTGCAAAAGCAGCCATGGAAAGCGGCGTTGCAAAATACCCGATACTGGATTGGGATAAATATGTAGAAGATTTAAACAACCGTCTTGGTTTAGATAACCAGTTAAGCCGTGTAATTGGTTCCAAAGCCCGTAAAGATCCTAAGCGTATTGTTTTTGCCGATGCAGAAAATATCAAGATATTAAAAGTGGCACAATTGGCAATGGAAGAAGGCGTAGCTTACCCTATTTTGCTTGGCAAAGAAGATAAGATTAAAAAAATAGCAGAAGAAAATGGTATAGATCTGGAAAGTATGCCTATAATGAATCCTGCAGATGACTCACTGGAAGACCTAAGAAAAGAATACGGCGATCTCTTTTTTGAAAAAAGGCAACGCAAAGGTGTAAACAGGTACGAGAGTTACAAAGCCATGAAGGACCGTAACCATTTTGGGTGCATGTTGATTGAAAAAGACGAAGCTGATGGTATGATCAGCGGATTAAGCAGAAATTACCCTGACACCATACGCCCTGCAATACAAATAATTGGTACAGAGCCAGGCGTTAAAAAAATAGCTGGTATGTATATAATGTTCACTAAACGTGGTCCGCTGTTTTTGGCCGATACTACGGTGAATTTTAATCCTACTGCTGAAGAACTTGCCGAAATAACCTTATTGGTAGCGAAAGAAGTAAAGCAATTCAACATTAAACCTAGAATTGCCATGCTCTCCTACTCTAACTTCGGCAGCAGCGATTCTCCTGAAGCCAACCTGGTTCGCAAAGCAAGGGAAATTGTAAAGGAGAGAGAACCTTCACTTATCTGTGATGGCGATGTACAGGGCATACTTGCATTCAACAAAGAAATATTAAAAGAAAACTATCCTTTTACTGAATTATTGCAAGGAGAAGTGAATACACTTATATTCCCAAATCTGGCAGCGGGGAATATTGCCTACAATCTGTTGCAGGAAGTAGCCGGAACTGACTCCATAGGCCCCATTTTACTAGGTTTAAACAAACCGGTACACGTTTTGCAACTCGGCAGTTCAGTACGTTCAATATTTAACATGGTGCTTATTGCCGTAGTGGATGCGCAAACAAAAAGCAAAACCAATACTAAAGAAGCTGTAAAGAAAAGCAAGTGGTGGAAACGGAAAAATAATATTGCGCAGGAAATGTAATACAAGGTACGATGTTTGTTGTACGGTGTACGGAAACTTCGTAACCCTAAATTATTATACATTCGTACATCTAACATCGTACATCTAACATTATTTAATTCATGCTTTTTTTCAATCATTTTGGCCGATATCTTCTCATGTTAAAAGGCATGTTTACCAGGCCCGAAAACATGCGCATGTATTGGAAAGAACTAATGCATCAATGTGTAGAGATAGGTATTGGCTCATTAGGCATCGTTGTTATCATTTCGGTTTTTATGGGTGCAGTAAGCGCAGTTCAAACGTCTTATCAACTGGTTAGTCCATTAATTCCGCTATCAACTATTTCGCAAGTTGTGCGTGATACTGTAATACTTGAGTTTGCGCCTACCGTAGTATGTATTGTACTTGCTGGTGTAATAGGTAGTAAAATTGCCAGCGAACTTGGTAATATGCGTGTGAGCGAGCAGATAGATGCCTTGGAAATAATGGGTATCAACACTAAGGCGTATTTAATTATGCCTAAAATTATTGCATGTTTACTTACTATACCCATGTTAGTAGTTTTATCAATGGTACTTGGGATTATTGGAGGCAGAATTGCCGGAACAGCAACAGGCATTCTTTCAACCGATACTTATGACACCGGATTACTGATGAATTTTGTTCCATACAATGTGGTTTTTGCATTGATAAAAGCTTACACATTTGCCTTCATCATCAGTACCATTCCATCTTACTATGGCTATTATGTGAAAGGCGGCGCTTTGGAAATTGGCAGAAGCAGTACTAAAAGTGTGGTAATTAGTTGTATTATGATTCTATTTGCAGATTACATGCTTGCAGCGCTGCTCTTAAATAAATAATTAGCTTAAAAACATGATTGAGTTTAAAAACATAAAGAAAAGCTTTGGCAGTAAGGTTGTATTAGATGATGTAAGTCATGTGATGGAAACCGGCAAGGCAAATCTTATCATCGGGCAGAGCGGCAGCGGTAAAACTGTTTTGCAAAAATGTTTGGTAGGTTTATTTGAGCCAAATGAAGGCGAAATTATTTATGATGGTGTGAGCTTTACGGATATGAGTGTTGATGAAAGAAAAATGTTACGCCAGCAAATCGGGATGCTTTTTCAGGGTTCTGCGTTGTTTGATAGTATGACGGTTGAGCAAAATATTATGTTTCCACTCGACATGTTTACAACCGATTCATTTAAAGAAAAACTAAAGCGTGTTAATAATGTACTTGAAAGGGTGCAACTTCCTGGCGTTAATAAAAAATTTCCGGCAGAACTAAGTGGTGGTATGAAAAAAAGGGTTGGTATTGCTCGTGCTGTTGTACTTAACCCTAAGTTTTTATTCTGCGATGAACCTAACTCAGGCCTCGACCCGCAAACATCTATGGTAATTGACAGACTTATTCTTGATATCACAAGAGAGTTCAATATGACTACGGTAATTAACACCCACGATATGAACAGCGTAATGGAAATGGGTGAAAATATTCTTTATCTTTTTGAAGGGAAAAAGGAATGGACTGGCAATAAAAGCGATATCATATTCTCAAAAAACGAACGCCTGAATGAATTTATTTTTGCATCTGAATTTTTGCAGGATGCAAAAGACATGCGCATGTTGGAAGCCGAAGGAAAAATTAGTAAAACCGGCGAGATTACCGGAAAGTTGAAATAAATGCTTGTGGGCATTTTTTTATTACGAGAAAAAATTGGCAACTAGCTAAGTTTCGCTTTAGAAAAAGCTAAATCATAGCGCAGCTTTTGAATGGAGTGCCGATAAAATCTGGACCACTTCCGCCCAATCAAGGGTTAAATGCCTGTAACCAAAAAACCTTAAAACAATCCCCTATCTCCCTTATCTTTGCGGCAATTCCAAATTGTTAATTCTTAATTCCTAATTAAACATGTCTGTTTTAGTTAATAAAGATTCCAAAATTATTGTGCAAGGTTTCACCGGCACAGAAGGTACATTTCATGCAACGCAAATGATTGAATACGGTACTAAAGTGGTAGGTGGCGTTACACCAGGTAAAGGTGGCAGTTCGCATCTGGAAAAACCAGTATTTAACACAGTTGCTGATGCAGTAAAAGAAACTGGCGCTGATGTGAGCATTATTTTTGTACCACCGGCGTTTGCGGCCGACGCCATTATGGAAGCTGCTGATGCTGGTATTGCCTTGGTGGTTTGTATTACTGAAGGTATTCCAGTACAGGATATGGTTAAAGTTAAAAACTACTTACAAAGTAAAACAACAAGATTAATTGGCCCTAACTGCCCCGGCGTTATTACGGCCGATGAATGTAAAGTTGGTATTATGCCAGGTTTTATTTTTAAGAAAGGCAGAATTGGTATTGTTTCAAAATCGGGTACGCTTACTTACGAAGCTGCCGACCAGGTTGCAAAAGCTGGTTTGGGTATTTCTACAGCAATTGGTATTGGTGGCGATCCAATAATTGGCACCACAACTAAGGAAGCTATTGAATTATTTATGAATGATGATGAAACTGATGCTATTGTAATGATTGGCGAAATTGGTGGCGGTATGGAAGCAGAAGCTGCTCATTATATAAAATCTACTGGAAATAAAAAACCGGTTGTTGGCTTTATTGCAGGCC
>JBBQPX010000207.1:0-5742 GCA_038216775.1 Chitinophagales bacterium | reverse complement strand
TAAAAGTAAATGCTCTACCCTCCACTGGCAGGATAACAACCAAGTTGATAGACGATGGTTAATGTTCACTCTTTTACGAACCAATATTCAATTCGACATTTCGGTTCGTGGGGACACGAACCGAGGCGATGGGAGGACAACGTTATACATAATTGACCACAAATTTTCTGGCCTTTAAGCTACTGACTCGTCTCGCCAACTTATCTTAAAATAATACCGGTAACTGAATTACATAAAAAGACAAGCGATAAGAATAAAGCTGGTTCAAGCATAATTAAAACTTGCTATTTGCTTAAGGAAAAAGGTAAATTAATTTTTTATGGATGGCTGTAAGATGCAAATTATTATTTACAGAAACTAAACTTAAAGGTTACCTAATCGTTATGATTTACTGACCTCAATTCACTTGCTGACCATCTATATTATATTTATTAGTAGATAAAATATTACCGACAGAATCATAATTTTTCCAGATCCCAAATTTAAATCCATTTTTATAAATACCCTCTCTCTGCAGATATCCGTTTTCAAAATACTCTTTGCTGTCTCCTTCATATTGTCCGGTTTTATTAAAATTATACTGCATCATCAATTGGCCATTTGGATAAAATTTGGCCGTATATATTCTTACACCATTTTTTACTATAATGATCTGCCTTATATTATCAAGGCTGTCTTTCAAAAACTGTGTGCTGCTGCTGTCTTTTCGGTTGATATAATATTCTGCCACCGTAATATCTGTTCTTGGATAGCGCCTGGCATAAGTTGTATCTGCTGCTTTTTTTATTGAATCCATTAACGAAATATCTACGGACAGTTTTTGATGGATTAAACTTCTTTTTGGTTTACATCCCTGTAAAAAAATTAAAGTAATTGCCAAACATCCAAATAAAATATTCTTCATCAATAATAATCTGTAGTTAATACTCAACTTTTAATTAAAAAAGCAACCGAATCGGTTGCTTTTTTAATTTGTCTTTTTAAGAATTAAAATTTAGTCCATGTTTTCCACCATGTATCATTAGCAGAACAGGCGCCTTTGTAAGATACAGCTGTAAATCCTGTCACCAGTTTTGAGTGAGTAAATGCAGCTCCTGCCAATGCTACTGATCCTGCAGTAGGATTAAAATCGGGATTTGTATAATTAAATGCTGCAGTTAAACCTACATCACTATTATTGGTTAATATACTATTACCATAAGCTGCTGAGTTAAACCATGCAGTAATGCTGGCAGTAGTATTAGGTGTTAACGGAGCATTTGTATTTCCGGAAATACTATATAATACAGGATTTGTACAGCCTGCAATAATGGTGTTCTGAACAGACAACGAAGCTGGAATATTATTGTCGGTAGGTACTCCTTTGGTTGCATCAATATAAAGACTATTTGGATAACCCATCACAATAGAATTAAATAGAGACATACTTGAATTTCTTCTTATTTGCACACCCCAAACAAATAAACCATTACCTGTATTTGCTAAAGTGGCTTTTGGACCCATTACAGTCATATTACTAAATACGGCTGTAGTTTGTGGCAATAGTGAGCTGCCCGCAGCATCATTATCACTTTCAAAAGCCTCACTCTTTGAAATATCAGCTACAGAAGAATCTCTTAAAGAAATACCAAACTGTACCTTTCCACTAAATCCATTATCTGTATCAAAATCATCATCCAGTGTACGGAAAGAAATAAGATGTTTACAATTTACGGTTCCGCCAAACCACTCAAATGAATCATCATTGGCATAAGATACCTGAACATTATCAACAATCGTGTTACTACCTACACCGCCAAAGGTTAAACCGTTAATTTCTTTATCCGGAAGAAATGCATAGCCTGCATATTCAATTCTCACATAACGCAGGATGCCGCTGTTGTCTGCAGGATTTTGACCCTGGGTAGAAGGAGTGCCATACAAACCAAGCCCGTCACTGTTATTAATCCCCCCTTCAATTTCACCTATTCCCTGCACGCCATTGAATGACGAATTTGTAGGGGCATTACCTAATAAAACAACACCAGCCCAATCACCACGTTGTGGGGTAGCCGCTTCTGATGTAAATACTATTGGCTTACTGGCAGTACCGTCGGCAATAATTTTACAACTTCTTGTAATGATCAATCCGCCGTTCTTACCGTTTTCACCAACTATTTTAGTCCCTGGTTCAATAGTAAGTATAGCGCCATTGGTTACATATACCAACCCACGAAGTTTGTAGGTATAGTCAGCCTTTAGTGTGCGGTTTGCACTGATACGTCCCTCAAGGATGGTGTTCTCAGTAGTGCCAACTACAGGAGGCGTAATGGTGATGCCGCCATCTACTTCTATTTTGCGGCAACTCATAGATGTTGCTGCAATTAAAATACCGTAAAAAAATAATCTTTTCATGTTTGTTTGTTTTTTAATACTTTATTTAAGCTTATGTTTATTATTAAAAATTATATCCAAAAGCAACGCTTAGGTTGCTGCCATATTTTCTCTTTAGGGCAAATGCATCTATATTTTTATCATACTTATTATTATTATTCAAATCAGTGTAATAAATAGCCATTTGATTAAGAATGTCAGCCACATTTAATTTTATTTCTCCTTTATTTTTTAAAACTTTCCTGGCTATTTGAAAATCCAATACAGCACGTGGATTTTCCCAAACCGGCGGTGTATCACCATTTCCGCCTACAAATGCAATTCTGCGTCCTATTTCATTAAATAATAAAGTAGTACTGATACCAAGTTTTTCTATATCATATTGAATTGCCGCATTTAGCAGGTAAGGGCTTTGCCCCTGCATCGGTCTGTTTAATGGAATATTTTGGCTGGTCACCCTGTTATAGATATAAGAGAAATTACCCTGCACAGTAAAATTTTTCAGCGCTTCATTGAAGTCTAATTTTTTTCTAAACTCCAGCTCTATACCGAATCCAGTTGCTTCATCTGCATTAATAAAATTATAAGTACTGGCTCCTCCGGAAGCGGGATTAAAAAATGCTTCAATTGGATTTTTAAAATATTTATAAAAAACACCTAACGTTAATAACTCACCGGCTCTGGGATACATTTCATAACGTAAATCAAAGTTTGAAACCTTGGTTCTTACAAGTGATGTGTTACCTGCAACAGTAGCACCCAAATCAAAATCATAAAACTGGAAAGTACTCAACTCCCTAAATTCCGGCCTAATAACAGTTTGCGATCCTGATAAACGGAAGTTTGTTTTATCGTTTATTTTATAGGTTAGATTTACTCCCGGCAAAAAATCTGTAACCTTGCTGTATACATGCCTGCTATCAGATTTTTTGAGGCTGCCAATTACCTGGTCAAAATCTTCTACACGCACTCCCCATACAGCACGAAACTTATTGGAAATTTGATTATCAAATTGCAAAAAACCGGCGTTTAATATGGAGTTGGCTATATACCTGTAGCTATTTCCCGAAAGCTCATTAAATGCCAGTTTACCATCATCATATCCATTACCAAAATTGGATGCATTAAATATTTGGTCTGCACTTAAATGACGCAAAGCAGGATTATCCTTAGGAAGATAAATAGCAAAAGGTCTTGAATCAAATAGCCTGTCTTTCACCTGGAAAAAGTATCCGGCTTTTACTGTTTGAGTCAAATTTTTAATTAAAAGACTTTTACTTAAATCTCCACCGGCAGTGTATACATAATCATTTAAAAAACCATAATAACCACTGCCGCTTTTTTGTGATGATTTGGATGCCCCTATCAACAATGAGTAAGGAGAAGCAGGATCTGCCGGGTTATCCTGGTTGTATTGAATTCTTCTTTGATCAGGAATATATTGATCTAAAATATTAAAGCTACCAAACCAATGAAATTTAGCATCAAACTTTTTAATATTATGATCTCCTGAAAGTTGTGTATTGAAAAATGTATTGGCCTTAAAAGCTAATTCTGATGATTTGATATTATCTCCCAGAATAGAGTTTACATCATAATCTTTACCGGTTCTTAATGTTGTGTAATTGGTAGTATTTACGTTCAACATATTTTTGAAAGAAATCTTATTGTTACTTCCCAATTGCAAAGTAATATTTGCCAATGCACCAGCTAATACATCTTTGCTGTACTTGGTATTATCATAATCAAAACTTATGCTTGGGATATTGTTCTGAAATGTATTGATCTGATTTTGATATGCTGTTCTTTTATTAGTACCACTATAATTTAAACCAAAAATCGCAGCAAGCTTATTCCTAACTCCCAATTTTTTATTAAACCCGCCACTAATCAATATATTTTTATTGAGGTCCAGCTCAACGTTATTATTTTTTTGAGCGGTCCAAATGTTAGTAAAATCTTTTGCATAAGTTGTTTTTGCTGCATTATCCAGGGCGGCAAAATCAGCTTTATTAGGCAACCCCGCAGGCAAACCTCTCTTGCCATTATCGAAACCTAAAAAATCAGTATTACTTCCCTCGTAAGTATAAAAATCTTTCCCGATCGTTTGTGTATTGAAACCGGTACCAATCTGGACATTAAAAAAATCTTTAGATGGAATATCTTTAGTATTTACCTGAATTAGTCCACCGGCCCACTCCCCGGGCAACTCCGGAACAAAAGATTTATTGATCACAATATTATCAATCATGGATGAAGGCAATATGTCGAAACTAAAAGTTTTTCGATCAGGTTCTGTACTGCTTAATAAAACACCATTCAACATGGCTTGATTATAACGATCTGCCAATCCTCTAACAATTAAATATTTACCTTCCTGAATAGAGGTACCCGGTACTCTTTTTAAAACTTCTCCTGTGTTTTTATCGGGCGACCTTCTGATGGCTTCTGCACTTATAACCTGTGCAACTACAGCCGTATTTTTTTGATAGGCAATCATTGCCACAACGGATTCCTTTTTTGCAGAAGACCTTACCACAACAGCCGTTTCGGTTTTGGAAGCAATCTCCAGTACAATATCCAGGTGTGTAACTTCATTGGCTTTTACTTCCACTTCTTCAATTTCTTTTCCTGCATAGCCAACTGAAGAAAGTTTTACAATATATTTTTTCCCAGCATCTAATGTTATTTGAAAATAACCCTCAGTATTTGTTGTAACACGGGTATTACTTCCATCAATAGAAATAGTTACACCTGATAAATTGGAGCCAGACCTTGCATCCGTAACCTTGCCTTCAATTTTTCCTTTTTGAGCAAATGATAATAAAGAAATGGAGAGAAAACTAAATAGTAAAAGGGCGATCCGCATGTGCTGTATATTTGAATGCAAATAGACAAACAACATGTTACCACAAAATGAACAGAAAGTTAAGCGATTGTTACGCCTGTGTTAAGCCAATGTTAAGCAGCATTTAAAACCTGAACTGAAGACGGCCGGTAAATACATTGTCGGATACATCAGATGAAAAGCCTGCCAGTTGCGTTTTTTCATTCACCGGCATGGCATAATATAAAACTGCTTTTACATTGGGCGTAATATAATAGAGATAGCCCAGCCCAAGTGTACTGTACTTTATATTGGCTGCTGTAAGATTAGAACCGGCGGCACCAATTTCATTTCCTTTTACCTTGCTGTTGGGATCATACCAATCGTATTTCACCAGCAATTGATGTTGCGAAGAAAAAATATGCTGCAGCAAATAAAAATAAGCACCATTAAAATTGCGGGTATGAAAACCATCCGTACCGGTTAACAGGGCCACCGGTGTTTCTGTACTGTTGGCAGTACTGGTTTGCCGGCCGGTTAAC
>JBBQPX010000206.1:0-5754 GCA_038216775.1 Chitinophagales bacterium | reverse complement strand
GGGCAGATGCTGTACCAGCAAAACCTTTTATTGAAACAGATGAGGCAGATGATAGTTTTTTAGGACTTGCCTGCAAATTATGGGAAGATAGTGTTTCGGCTTTTACAAGCCTTGGAAAACGAGCAGTAAAAATAAGGATAGGAATTGTGATGAGTAATGATGGTGGCGCACTTGCAGAATTCAAGAAACCAATAAAACTTGGAGTTGCATCGATATTAGGTAGTGGTAAACAAATAGTGAGTTGGATACATATTGATGATCTCTGCAGAGCATTTATTGCCGGTATAGAAAATGAGAAAATGGATGGAAGCTATAATGCCGTTGCACCATTACCGGTAAGCAACAAAACTTTAAGCATTACTTTGGCCAAGGCTATGAATGGAAAATTCTACATTCCGTTACATGTACCAGAGTTTGTGCTTAAAATAATGATGGGAGACCGAAGCATTGAAGTTTTGAAAAGTGCAACCGTTAGTTGTGAGAAATTACTGAAGACAGGTTTTACTTTTCAATATAATTCTATTGAAGAAGCGATTGCAAATCTTATAAAAAAATAGGTAAGTAATTACAAAGCAAAAAACAGTTTTATGCAGTTTTTAAATTAGGCAGGCATAAAAAAACGTTAAATAATTTCGTAGAAACCTCACTTAAAATCTTTCAGAGTTTTTATAAATTAAGAGAGCCTTATAAATCAGCCTTCATCATTTTCCTTTTGCTCCAGAGATAATATAGTACAACATATGCAAGTGCAAAAGTTAATACCAGCATATTATTATCTGTAGGAATAATACTTTTTGTCATTCCGGAAAACTGATCGAGTGGAGATGTAAGCAAACCATCAGAAGCATTCATTGGTAAATAATTACCCAGGTTTGAAAGATCGGTACCTGAATCACTTTTTATTTTAACCGCCAGAAAAAACAGCAGCATAGAAACACCATTTTCGAAAATAGTATATACAAAAAATACTGCAATGGCCACGCCCGAGCGTTTAGTAAGTAAAGCTATCAGCAAACCTACCATATTATAAGTAACAGCTTTTAACAGAAAATAACCAACATTTGCAAAACCATTCATCGAAAAAGATGAGCCAGAAGCGAAACCAAATATAAGTGCAGTAATTACTACCACCAACGTACTGGCCACTGCCAAAATAACTGCGCTAGCCACTTTTACCTGTAGAAATTGGAAGCGGCTCCAGCCATCAATTATATTCTGCCGATGAGTTTTATAATTAAACTCATTCGATATTAAAATTACAATTAGCAAGGCAGGTAACATTAAAAGAAAGCTGCTGTAATAAGTTACTGTTCTCCACACAGCGTCAAAATCGAATGGAGAACCGGACAGCAAAATTTTTGAAATCTCCACTTTGTTCATTACGTTTTTAATAAACAGGTAGGCTATATAATTTGTGGCAAATACGCCCAATGCAAAAAATGAGGCCAGTAAAATAAAGGCGGTATAATTTTTAATTTTAAGCCACTCTATTTTCAATAAATTAATCATGGTAAAGCATATAATTTTAAAAGAATTTATTTATCACTTTGTTTTCCTGTAATTTCTAAAAATCTCGTTTCCAACGATTTCTTAATTACATTAAGTTTGTGAAGTACGATGCCGTTATCAAAACAAAAACGATTGATTATTTCGCCGGTAATTTTTTCATCGCAAATCAATTGCAATCCCCCATCTACATCTTCTACAGCTTCAACTCCTGGTAAATTTTGAAGTATGCCTTTTAGCGCTTCATTATCTCCAGCACTTATTTCTATCAGCAAACCTTGTGCATTATTGGCCGCAGCAGTATTCATTAAATCTGCAACAGAACCTACAGTTTTTAAAACGCCTTTTTGTATGATGGCTACGTGGGTACAAACCTTCTCCACCTCGTCGAGAATATGGCTTGCCATAATAATTGTTTTTCCACTTCTGTATAGCTCACGTATCAACTCCCGTATTTCGGCTATACCCGCAGGATCCAAGCCGTTAGTTGGTTCATCAAAAACTAATATATCCGGGTCGCCCAATAGTGCAGAAGCAATAGCAAGCCGTTGCTTCATACCTAGCGAAAAAGTATTAAACCGGGAATCTTTACGCTCGTATAGATTTACAATTCTTAAAACCTTTTCAATATCACCTTCTCCCCTTCCCTTAATTTTTGCAGCAATAATGAGATTTTTTTCAGCACTTAAGTAATGATAAAAATTAGGCGTTTCCAATAACGTGCCTATTTTTTTACGAAGGTCGTGAGCAGGCTCGTTGCTTTCTTCCCAGGTATATGTGCCACCGGACGCTTTTATAACATCCATAACAATGCCCAGCAACGTTGTTTTTCCGCTGCCATTTGGGCCCAAAATACCAAATACTGTTTTTGCCGGAACAGAAAAACTAACGTTATCAAGAGCTCTTACGGACTTATAATTTTTTGTAAGATTATCAATTTTGAGTATTGCCATAGAAAAGAAATAAATGGCAATGAAGATAAATAAATTTTATCAGTTGGCAGGAGGCAAATGTTTTTGATGCCAGATGGATGAAAAATCGCCCAGCACTGCAAAACTATTTTCATTAAATCGGAGATTATTCAGATGAAGCTCGTCAATATCATTCTGTAAAACTCTACGGGTAAAGGGATTAATAGTTCCACCTTTTGCCCCTGCTGCAACTTCGGGATAATATTGAAATTCGGGGTCCACAAATGTTCCCCGCGGATACATAATACCGGGCGTTCCCTTTCCTCTGATATCTAAATCGTGCGGATGATCTAAGCCAATGGTATGTCCAAACTCATGAGCTGCAGTTGTGGAATTATTAAGCAGGTTATCCAGTAAAAAATAGCCGGTATTGGAATTTAATCCATCAACAAAAGAAATATTTTCACCAGCGTAGTCCTCAATGCGAAAATAATTATTGCGGGGATTTGTGTTTGTAAAAATATCTTCAGGTTTGAGGGCGTTTAAAAATCTACCTTCGATTGCGAACCTTACATCATATATTTTTTTTGAAAACCAACCTTCGCTTATCGCAACTTTTCCTTGTGCCTCATTCCAGAAATTCTCAATATCCTTTGCTATCTGCGCAGCCATATCATCATTGGCAGCATCGCCATAAATATTTATTACGGCGTGGATGATGAGTAAATTATTATCTGTTTGCAGTTCTACCTCGCCCACTTATTTTAAATTTTGCATAAAATAATCAGTTACTTTTTGATAGAGATGTGCCCTGTCTTTTCCAATAACATTATGTTCGTGGCCTGGATAAATCATATAATCAACCTGCACGCCTGCATCAACGCAAGCTTTTACAAAGTTTACAGAATTTTCCTGCACCACAACCGGGTCTTGCAAACCATGAATCAATAAAAGTTTATCTTTTAACTTACCGGCTTGCTTAAGCAGGTTTGTGGCATCATAACCTTCAGGATTTTCCTGTGGTGTATCCATGTATCTTTCGCCGTACATAATTTCATAATACTGCCAGTTCATAACCGGTCCGCCAGCAACTGCGGCTTTAAAAACTCCGGGATGATTTAGCACAAAATCTGTTGTCATGAATCCACCATAACTCCAGCCAAACAATCCCATTTTATCTTTGTCAACATAAGAAAGTGATGTAAGATAATTTACGCCATTCATCATGTCTTCCATTTGCGGCTCGCCGGCATGGCGAAAAATTGCCTGCTCAAATGCTTTGCCGCGGTTATCGCTTCCACGTGGGTCTAAAGTAAACACTATGTAACCACGTTCGGCCATGTACTGAAACCAATAATCGCTGGCACCAGCGTTCCAGGCATTTAAAATCATTTGAGCATGCGGACCTCCATACCAATAAACTATAACCGGATATGTTTTTGTACTGTCGAAACTAGTGGGTCTGTACATACGGCAATACAAATCAGTGCCGTAATTATTTTTTATGGTGAAAATATTTGGTTTAACGGTTTGATATTCTGCAATTGGATTAGCGGCCATAAGCAATTCCTTATCAATATATTTTTTTGCATAAACAGGATACGTTAATATGCGCCTCGGGATATCAACTGTGCTATAATTATCTATTACGTTAAGCCCATCTGAACTTAGTTGTACATTATGAACGCCGGAATTGTTAGTAATTCTCGATGTTATGCCAGTTTTTAAATTCAACCGGTACAGGTTTTTTGTAATGGGCGATTCCTCTGTAGAAATATAATTGAGGTATGTTCCGGTTGCATCAAATCCTTTTACATCCAAAACTTCCCAATTGCCTTTGGTGAGTTGTTTTATAAGGTTGCCATTTGTATCATATAAATACAAATGATTGAACCCATCACGATTACTTTGCCAAATAAATTGGTTGGGATTATTTTTTAGAAATAGCATCGGCACTAATGGCTCCACATATTTTTCATCTTTTTCTTCAAAAACACTTTTTACAAAATCCCCAGAAACCGCATCGTACTGATTTAGTTTCATATCATTTTGTCCTCTATTTAAAACAGCGATATAAATAAATTTATCATCGGGACTCCAGGCAATGTTGGTAAGATATTGTTCAACAGGTTCGCCTGTTTTTAAATAAATCGTTTGTTTAGTTTCGGCATTGTAAACACCCAGCGTTACTTGGTGGCTTTTATCGCCAGCCATAGGATACTTAATATTTTCATTGTGTGCAGGCCTTGTTGTCCAGTCTATAATAGGATAATCAGTAACCATACTCTGATCCATTCTGTAAAAAGCTAGCAGCTTACCATTGTTGCTCCAGAATGTTCCTTTGTTAATTCCAAATTCGTCTCTATGAACAGATGAAGCATACACAATGTCTTTACTCCCATCGGTTGTAACTTGATTTTTCTCTTCTGTTGCACTTGCTACAAATAAATTGTAATTATCAAGATAAGCAATGTAACGTGCGGTGCTTTCTTCTACATTTTCTTTTGAAGTGTAGTATTTAGGAACAATAATTTTTACAGCTCCACTAACAGCATTCATTGATGCTTTATTACCATCAATGTTAAATACCCAGTCTGCAGATTTATTAAATTGTATTGCAGGCATTGATTTAAATTCTGCGTAGCCTGCATTTTTTATTTTATTGTTTAATTGAGCAAGTGTAAGAAACGAAACATCTTCTTTTGATTTTAAATTTCCTTTTACCCAAACATCTTCATTATTTATTTTTTTCAGATAAACATAATCTGCTGTTCCGTAAATGAATTGTAGTTGCTTTAGATTTTCCGGCGCCAATGTGGAGCGGTTTTTCACCATGGCATCTTCCATAGAAAGCCATTTGTTTTGAGCACCGGCATACAAACATATTAGGATTGATAAAAGGGAGAGAAATTTTTTCATCATTTATTTTTTATGTAACAAATGTAGATATAATGAGCAACAAAAAACGCCGGTTGTGATGACCGGCGTTTTTAATATTATTGCATGGTCAGACGTGGAGTCAGACCATATAATTAATTTCTTAAAGGTTTACCCGTTTTTAAAATAGATTGAATTCTTTCTAATGTTTTCTTTTCGCCAGTTAAACTTAGGAATGCTTCTCTTTCCAAATCAAGTAAATATTGTTCGCTAACCAGCGTTGGTTCGCTTAAATCGCCGCCGCACATTACATACGCCAGTTTTTTACCAACAGTTACATCATGGTCAGTTGCATAATTACCACGCCACATCCCATTGATACCTGCATGCATAGCACCAAGCATAGACCGGCCCAATACCTTAATATCTGTTCGTTGCACCCGCATTACATAGCCATCAT
>JBBQPX010000205.1:0-5758 GCA_038216775.1 Chitinophagales bacterium | reverse complement strand
TATTTTCATCAACAGGTAATTTGCTGGATAGAGAGCGAACGCCATAACCTTTGGCAAAAATTAAATTACCATCTTTAATTATGCCCACGGCAATGCCCGGCACATCAAAGGTTGTTAAGGTAGCATTTACCAAAGAATCGATACTGGCGGGCGACATTTGTGCCTTTGTGCTTATACACACAATAGACACGAAGGCAATAAAGATGATTTTTTTCATACTTATTTTTGTGATGTTTGAAGTTGTTTTGTTATTTGCAAAAATTCGATGCAGAAAGGTAAGCCTTTTGAATTTTTATTAAGTCGATTGAGGTGAGTTTTTTATAAACGGCGTTAGCATCAACTCTGATAATTTAAAAGTACACATGAGCAGATAATTGCTTCATTAAAGGTTTTACAGGCATTAAGTATTTGATGAATGTGGTACATAAAAGTAATGCATTGTATTGCTTCGCCAGGGAAGCTATACAATTATATGCCTTCAGCCTAAGCTGTGTTAGCCTGCATAACAGGGATAAAATTTTTATTTATTTATCAAAATATTCCTGTAATAAAAACCGCAGGAGTATTATTTTGTAAACCTAAATATGGTTAGAATGAAATGACGAATTGAAAAGCTATTTACGTCAGTTTAGCTAAAGCTATTTTACATTGATATTAGTGTATTAATTTATGTACTTACGCAAACTTATTTAGTATCTGCCTGGCTGTAGCTGTTATTTTCTTCGTCTTCTTCGCCAATAACTTCATCGCTGTCATCCAGCTCGCTGCCGGGTACATCTAAATCATTTCCAGATATATCGTTAGCGCCAGACTCTTCGTTAAGCGGCGTACCGTCATTATCTACAGCATCTAGCTGCGCTCTTTTTAATTGCTCATCGTCCTCATCAATTTCATCGCTTGCGCTATCCAGCAACTCTCTTTCTTGCGGAGTAATATCGTTTTCGTTATTTGTAACATTGCCATCTACGTTGCTGGTATTTGTGTCAATGTTTAAAGGATTCTCTTTTGGTTGCATAATTTGTGTTTTAAAGTCTGTTTAAAGTTTGAATGTTTATATTATTTTTTTAAAAATTGAAACGATGGCATTTATTTAAAAATGCCTTTTGCCTCAATTTGAATTGTAAATTAAAGGCCGCTATACAAGTACAACAAAACACCTGCCAAATAGATATTGGAGATATTTCCGTTATTTTTTTTATTATCCCAAGGTGGCTTTCTATAATCAAATAATTTTTGAAGATTTTTTTCTACAAAACATCCCAGCTAAATGCCCCAAAATAAAAATCTATTTTCTTTAACAAAAATCATAAGGTGTTGGCAACATTTTTGTTTTGCTGTTAACTTAAAAATTACTGTTTACTATTAAACCTTAAATTATTAATCATGAAAAAAACAAACAGATTTTGGCAATTGGCCATATTGCTTTTATTTGCCTCCATTCTTTTTACAGCTACAACTAAGGCACAGGATTCAAGAGATAAAAGACTTATTGATGATGCCGAAAAAGCAAAATCAAACTTTACGGCTGGCAACACGCAGATACAAGAGATATTTGATAAAGCTTATGGCTACGCCATACTACCCAATGTTGGCAAAGGAGCGGCAGGTATAGGTGCTGCAGCAGGCAGTGGTATTGTTTACGAACAGGGCAAAATGGTAGGTATAGTAAAGATGAGGCAGCTAACTGCTGGCTTACAAATAGGCGGACAATCTTACAGAGAAATAATATTTTTTGAAGATAAAAATGCGCTGGACAGATTTAAATCTTATTCTTATGAATTCTCTTCAGAAACATCTGCAGTTGCTATGAATGACGCAAACGATAACGGTTTTGAATATAACAACGGCATAATAGTCTTCACACAAAAGAAAACCGGCCTTATGTATGATGCTTCGGTTGGGGGACAAAAATTTGATTACAATTCTTTTTAGTAGTTACGGAAAATTTAAAAGTAAAAAGGGTTCGCTTAATACGAACCCTTTTTAATATCATCGTTTATCCTATTCAAGTAAAAAAAAATAATAAATTCAGTTTTTAAATATGTGCATCAAGGTTTGGGATAAACAACCTTACTATTAAAACTATAACATTTTATTCTGCGGCTGCTTACTCACTAAGTGCAGATAGGTTTAATGGTAAGGTTATTGGCATAGCTGCATGTATTTGTTACTTGGCAGCTGGAGAAAATCAAGACTCTTTTTTTTCTGCCATGCTGATAGTTGCACCTGAACAACACTCGTTAAATATTTTTAGCGCTTTTATTGTTTTACTGCTTTTTTCATGCGCTAAATCAATAAGCGACATTAACGGACTACGCAAAGGAAATGTGCTGTCGTTTGTATAGGCTGATAAAAATACCTTCTCCAGTATAGTACCTGCAATTGGGCCTTTGTGCACAATGCTTAGTATTTTATTGTACACCGGTGGCGCATATAGATCATACAGTTCAGGCGTAAGGCTATTTTTCTTTTGTTTATCATCGGGCTGCATAAAATTCAGGTTTTTACAATGCTTAAAGGTAAGTAATACATAATGCGTTATTGCAAAAAAGAATTAATGGCGTTGCAGGTTTCAGCAGGATGGCTCATGTGTGGACAATGACCATGTACTTCTAATATTACTAAAGTATTGCCCGGTGTATGTTTGTTGATGTACTGCCCTACTTCCAACGGTGCAATCATATCATTGGAACATTGTATTGTGAGGCTTTTAACCGGCACTAACGGCATATCTTTTCTATTGTCCGATAAAAAAGTAACTCTTGCAAACTGCTTTGCTATAACAGGGTCAATAGAGCAGAAATTATTAGTAAGTTCAGTAGTAAGCGTTTCCCCATTTTGCGAGTTCATTATTTGAGGAGCTAATGATCTTGCCCAGCTGATATAATCTTCTTCCATTACTTCCAGTAAAGAGTCAATCGTTTCCTGATCAAAACCACCTGTGTAACCCTCTTTACTAATGTAGCAGGGCGATGGCCCTATAAAAACAAGTTTTTCAAAAATATCTGGTCTTTTTATTGATGTAAGCGCCCCTATCATACAGCTTACTGAGTGACCTATAAATATTGCATTCTTTAACTCCAGTGTGTCACATATTTCAATTACATCGCTTACATAACCATCTAACGATGCATATTTTTCAGAATTGTAGCATGATATATCAGATTTTCCAGCACCGACAAAGTCAAGAAAAACAAGTTTATAATTTTGGATAAAATAACCCTCTATATGTTTCCATACATTTTGATCACAACCAAAGCCATGGGCAAATAACAGCACTTTATCGCCATCGCCAACCACTTTCACATTGTTTCTTTGTATAACATTGGTCATTTCTGCTTATAATTTATTGTAATATGGGTAAAAGTACACAATCCCTTTTTAAGCAGTTTTTTATTTGTTGTTTAATACTTATGTATTGTGATAAACCTGCTGTTAAACATCGATTACCCAATGCACCGAACTAAAAAATGCTGAAATAAGTTATCTGATATATTTGGGATTTTATGCAGGGCGGACGAACCTAACAATTGCTTATTCAAAACTGAAAGTTTGTAGTTTATTAACCGCCCCTTCGCTTACCTAACTGAAAAAATCAGTCATCTATGGAACTTTGTAAATTTTTAAAAACTGTTGTAAACTGAAGGTATAAACTCTTTGCTTTACTATCAATTGTTGCCATTCACAAGCAGAATATTTATTAATGCAGTAGTAACA
The DNA here is from genome assembly GCA_038216775.1 of Chitinophagales bacterium. Lineage (GTDB taxonomy): Bacteria > Bacteroidota > Bacteroidia > Chitinophagales > Chitinophagaceae > Ferruginibacter. The sequence goes on along the minus strand of JBBQPX010000205.1, from coordinate 2,041 downwards.
GTCATTTGCACTAAACTGCCTTTTTTACCAATTGGTTAATCATCCCATTAAAAATAAAGAAGTGAAAAGGCCAGCTAAAATACCAGTATAATCTTCCCCAAACGCCTTTAGGCCTAAAAGTAGCTGTTTGCGTAAGTTGCCAGGCATTCTGCACGGGGATAATTGTAAATTCAAGCCATGCTTCACCTGGTAATTTCATTTCGGCATATAATAAAAGGCGCATAGCTTTTTTATCTGCCACCAACACCCGCCAAAAATCTAAGGCATCGCCTGCATCAATAGTTTTTATGTTGGTGCGGCCACGGCGTAAGCCCACACCACCCACTAACTTATCCATAAAACCGCGTATCCGCCAAAGAAAATCTCCATAATACCACCCCGTTCTACCACCAATACTCCATATTTTATCCATTACTGGCAAAGTGTCCACATCAATCAAACGCTTTTTTTCATCTTTAAAACAACCGAATTCCGGAACCTGAATATATTCCATCAGCTGCTGTGGTGTACGGCTGCTGCTAAAGGCATCTTTCCAGCTGGAAAGTACCAGATTCTGGTCAATTTTTTCAAAAGCAAGTTGTACTGCCTGCCGGTAACTAAGTAATTCAATGTTCAAATCTTCAGCTAACGAATTGGGGCGGCAAATCACATCTACCTTCATACTATTTACCAGGTTTATGGCCAGCGGGTATGAGGTGGAGGTTACAAAATATAACCAGTAGGATGATAAACGCGGCGTCATAAAGGGCAACGTGTAAATGTATCGCTTTAAACCTCGTATGGCGGCATATTGCAGCAGCATTTCTTTATAGGTAAGTATCTCTGTGCTGCCAATATCAAAATTTTTATGGAAGGTATTTTCTTTTAACATTACAGCTGTTAAAAACTGTACCACATTTCTTACCGCAATTGGCTGGCATTTAGTGTTAAGCCATTTTGGTGTAATCATTACCGGTAGTTTTTCCACCAGGTCGCGTATTATTTCAAAAGAAGCACTACCCGAACCCACAATAATACCGGCACGTAAAACTGTGAGAGCAGGTTTACCCATTGCTAATATTTTTTCAACCTGCAGTCTGCTGCTTAAATGCTTACTCAATTCATCTGCATTGCTAATGCCACTCATGTAAATGATCTGCTTTGCAGCGGTGGAATTAATGAGGCTAATAAAATTACGGGCACAGGTTGCTTCTGTTTCATCAAAATCTAACGTATTATTACTCATGGAATGTATGAGGTAAAAAGCAACATCAATATGCGCCGGCAATTGTACAGCACTAATGTCATTTTCAAAATCAACTTCTATTGTAAATAATTGATCTGCATTGTGCGAGGCCATAAAGCGGCTTTTGTTGCGAACGCAACAATACAGCGTATGCCCCTGCTCCAGTAAAACCGGGATTAACCTTTCGCCCAAATATCCATTAGCACCTGTAAGTAATATATTCATAGTTATGTATTGTGAACAACAGCATTGGAGTGTTTTTGTTGTGTAATGGAGAGGTTCAAAATTTTACCTTGGCTAATATTACCAAAAGGTTTAAAATCTGTGATAAAAATACTGCAATAATTGGAGAACCAGTATTAAGATAATTGTGAACTATCATAACCGCCGTCAGGGTTTGTAAACGCTGGCGGGGTTTGCAACATATAACGGTATTTGGCAAACAACTGCAGCGAATATGAAGCAAAAAGAGGTTCGTGTATTTTTACAAATATATTGGCAGCAGGTTGCTATTTATTCCCTAGTAAAATTTATATAACTGGTAATTAATTTGGGAATATCAAATGATTGAATCATGTCTAAATTTCTATCGTAATAGTTTGCTTTTAGCTGTTTCCATTTTGCAATAATTTCTGTATTAGTCAATTGCTTTTTAACATACACCGAGTCGAGATATGGATAAATTTCGTTTAGTAGATCAAATACCCCGGCGCTGTCTTTACCAGCAGGCAAGTAATTAAGGGTTATTGAACCGCCAAACTCTGGTAATTTTCCTGAAAGCGTCATTACTTTATTATAGAAGGGACTTGGCGCAAC
>JBBQPX010000204.1:0-5770 GCA_038216775.1 Chitinophagales bacterium | reverse complement strand
CATACCAGAATACACCTGGACAAGAACGGCGGATAACAGCGCTTTTAAAACAACCGATGGACAACCCATTAAAGCCGATGGCAGTAATGCAATACCGACCCGTGTAAAAAACGACGATGCCAACATAAGGCCTAACATTGGCGTTATCATCGAATTTTAGTTTTAATAATAAAAATCAAATAAATTATGATGTATCTGTTAGCCTTAGCATTTTTTGGCGTTACCCAAAACAATAGTGTAATTTTTGACTTTAATAAGCAAGCTAATATTGGCGGCTGGCAAATTGTAGATGATGTTGTAATGGGCGGCAAATCGTCCGGAAGTTTTGCATTAAATGCTGAAGGTAATGGACAGTTTAAAGGCGAAATATCGCTGGATAATAATGGCGGCTTCTCATCAGTGCAGTACCAGTTTAAAAAAATTAAAGTAAATAAGGATAATAAAATTGTCATAAAAGTAAAAGGCGACGGCAAAACCTATCAACTGCGGGTTAAAAGCAACACACAACAATTTTATTCCTACATCGCTTCATTTGAAACATCGGGCACCTGGCAACAAATTGAAATACCACTTAAGGATATGTACCCATCATTCAGGGGAAGAAAACTTACACTTCCGAATTTCTCACATGAATCCCTGGAAGAAATCGTTTTTTTAATTGGCAACAAAACTCCCGAAAAATTTGAACTGCAAATTAGTAATATAACGTTGAATTAATCAATGATCGGATAGTTCTGCTGGCACAGATATGCAGCATGGCTTTGTATGTAAACTTATCTGTGCTTAGTAAAAGCTTTTTAAATTTTTATTCTTGGCTGTTTTTATTGCAACAGTATTATTGGGCACAAATACGCCAACGCTTTTTTACCGCCCTGCTTATCTACCGCCTTTATTGGAGCAGATTTCTCCAGACCACATTTTTTTGCAAAGATTGTCTTGGTAATGTTTAAATCAACACGGCTCAAAATTCATACGCAGCCCGTCTTTAGGGTGCTGTATGGGGATATGCGTATAAACCGGTTGGTAATTACCGGGTAGTTGCCATTTAAAACTTTTTAATAAATGGTACAGTACCAGTTTCATCTGTAAATCGGCAAAAGCATGGCCTAAACAAAAATGCTGTCCTGCACCAAAAGGGGCGTAAGCATGCGGACATTTTTTGTGTTCGCTGATTTCAGCAGAAAACCGATTCGGATCAAATGTATATGGATTGCTCCAATACGCACTGTTATTATGGTTATGATAAAGCAATACAGTTACATTGGTGCCTGCAGGTATAAAAGTATTTTCAAAATTCATATCCGATTGTGCCCTGCGGGGAATAAGAATGAGCGGCGGATGCATACGCAATGTTTCTTTTATTACCCAACCCATTTTTTCAAGTGAATCCAGGTTTTGCTGTATGGTACTGCCATCGGTAAGGGCATCATTGTTTACAAGCTTGCATTCTTTCCTTAATTGTAGTTGCCAGTCGGGATGCCTGGCTAGTTCGTAAATAATGCTGGTTAAAGAGCTGGCAGTGGTATCATGTGCTGCCATTATAAAAAAAATAAGGTGGTCAATAATTTCATCATCGCTCAGCCTGTTTCCAGCTTCGTCAGTAGCCACGCATAAATTACTCAGCATATCATTGCCGGGCTGTTGCCTTCTTTCTTTTATGATGGTGGAGAAATAAGCCTGTAAAACTTTTCTGCCCTGCATACCCTTACCATAGGTGGTAAAGGGAAGGTTTATGTGCAATGGAGTAATGGATGCAGTAACCATGTTGATAATGGCCTGGTTGATATGCTGCAGGTTGTTTGAAAAATCGAGATTAAAAAAGACTTTTCCGGCAAGCTGTAACGTAAGTTCTTTAATAAAGGGAAATACTTTAACCTCGGCTTGCTGAAGTAATTTTTTGCTATATTCTTTTACAACAGGATTCATAGCTTCCAGGTAATGCTGTAAAGCATCTTTTTTAAAAGCGGTCTGTAAAATACCACGGTGGTGCTTGTGTTCATCCCCATCTTGTAACATCAATCCGCCATGAAACAATTCGTTAATCAGCTGCCATCCATCTTTACTGGAAAAATGTTTTGTTTGCTCCACCAATACAAACCGGTTGCCGGCTGCCCCCATTATACAAACATAATTTTTGCCGAACATCCGGTACTTAAAAATGTTACCGTACTGATGTTGCTTTTTATTAAATAATTCCTGTGGCTTTTTTAAAAAACTAATCGTATCGCCAATAAAAGGTAAACCTGTTGCGCCGGGTATATGTGATAATGATGCCATACAGTTGTTGATAAAAATTACAGCGATTTCTTAGTGCTTAGTGAGTACAGCAACCGAAACGCTTTTACATCTTAGTAGGTTAAAGTAGTACATTAATTTAACATGCCCAACCGAAAGCCAGTACACTGGTTCATGTCGGGGAAGGGAATTACGCTTGCATGCGGAACGCCAAACGCATGCGTCAAGTGAAATTTATTTAATTTTTTCCCCAGGCATATCCCTTCCTCCCTGGTGCAGGGTAAGGCTAATCACTTTACCTAAAGAGTCTTTGGTAAAATCAATGCTAGCCTCAACAACTTTCAAAAAGAAAATATCTTCTTTTTCAGGATAAATCTCAAATTTTGATTGCCCCGTAGCCTGCGCAAAAATCTGTTTGCCTTCTGTTGTTATTTCAATTTCAAATCCTTTTTGTAATTCGTAAGTGCCTATATATTTTTTCAACTCTGCTGCATCCAGTTCAAACGATTTCTTTTCGGGTGCAGGTTTTTTGTCTGTTTCTACACCTGCAAACTTTTGAATACGGTCTTTCAATAAAACAGTACGCTTACCATTTTCGGCTGCAAATTCATATTGTGTAGTTGTGCCTTCAAAGGTAAAAGAGCTCGCAGTAGTTGCAATCAGCTTTAGTTTGTTACTTCCTACCCGCTGGCTGTACAAAGAGCCATCCTCGTAACTAATAACACGAAGCACTCCTTCGGCAAACTCATAAGTACCAACCCATTTTTTCAGTTGGTCGGTAGTAAGGCTTATTACTTGCTTTTGAGCATATGGCTTACCCAATGCGATAGCCGCCATTTTAATAGTAACGGGTGTAGGACTTTTACCACTGCAATTAGTAAGTACAATGGCGTATAGATTTTCAGCCGGGGCATAAATACCCATCGTAGTAAATCCAAAAATACCTCCGCCATGTTCAACAACAGCAACGCCGCTAACCTCGTTGGGTTGCCAGCCATAACCATAGTAATCGGGTTTGCCATTGTTTAAGGTGTAGTTGGTAAACGCTTTTTGCTTACTCGCTTCAGTGATTAGTGTATTGTTATATATTGCCTGACTCCACAGTAGCATATCATCTACCGTGGACATCAACGATCCTGCAGCATAAGGCAATGTCATACTTAAATAATCAGCAATTTCATATCCATCTTTTACGGTTTGGTAGCCATGTGCTCTGTTTGGAATTATGGCAGATTTACTTCCGTAATACGAGTGCAACATACCCAGTTTTTTAAAAATATTATTTTCAATAAAGGACGCGTAGGTTTGCCCAGAAACTTTTTCGATTATATACCCCAATAAAATATAACCGGAATTATTGTAGTTCCATTTTTCTCCGGGATCAAAATCTATCGGTTCATTTTTAAACACATTTATCAGTTCCAGTGGCGTCATATCTGTACGGGCCAGCTTTTGAAAATTCTCCATGTCGGTATAACTTTTTATACCCGAGGTATGGTTAAGCAACTGATGAACGGTTATTTTTTTGCCTTTTACAGGATAGTCAGGTATAAACTTTGTGATGTCATCATCCAGTTTAAACTTGCCCTGTTCCTGCAGCATTAAAATGGCAACAGCTGTAAATTGTTTGGTAATAGAACCTAGTTCAAAAACATTTTCGGGCGTCATGGGCACGTTCAGCTCCAAATCGGCATGGCCGAAAGCCTTTCTGTATATCACTTTACCATCTTTGGCTATTAATGCTGCAACGCCGGGTTCGCCAGCTTTATACTCGGCAGACAATAACTGGTCAAGTTGCTTTTCAACAGATTGCGCAGTACCAGTTAGCACAAAAATCATAAAAATAAAAAGTGACAAGATTTGCTTTTGAACAGAATGCATAACTACAGTTTTATTTTTTTACCAAATGATTATTGTATACAAGATATGAAAAAGCTATTGATTTTTTTTAGCAGTTGAATACCAGCAGCGATATTCAATTAAGATTAGATGATACGGGCAGGCTTCCCTCTGGCGCAAGTATTCCGCTTTAGCGGGTAGAGCTTGTTCTCATCTGACACAATTATTTAGGGCGTAAATATAAATTATTACTCGCAGTTGTTGGTATTCGTATGTTCCCCTCCGCTGGCGCAAGTCATTCACTTTAGCGGGCTACGTTGCTTTACTGCAGCCCATGTTAAATATTTGGAGTGCCGTCGCTTGAGCTTCCACAGCCACTGTTTATTTTGCTCCATTTTGTTTTTTTAAAGAAAGTTCGCATGCGGATGGTTGATAAGATCTACCGGCCGCAAAGGCATTTTTACAATTATAATTAATCGATCTTACTGAATTACAAACCGCACCACTCTTGTTTTTTCATCAGCAGTAAAACCAGATAATTGGTAAGTGCCTGATGCTAGATTTTTCACATGCATTGGGATGGTATTAAAACCCGCAATCAAATTTTGAGATTGTTTGTACACTACCCTTCCCTGCATATCTGTAATTAGCAATACCATTTGTGTTTTCTCTGCACTGCTTATTTGTAAATTGAATGCGCTGGTTACAATTGGGTTTGGTGCAATGTTCATTACATCAATTCCTTGTGTTGCATTTATAAGCGGCACAACTGTACTGTAAGTTACTTTACCATCAGCATCTGTCATTTTTAAGCGATAATAATTTATACCTTTTATAGGTTGATAATCGGTATAATTAAACGGTTGCTGACAACGAAGTGCGGTTGCAAAAATATTATAGATGCTGCTGTAATTGCAGCCATCTGCACTGCGTTCCAGCTCTATGGTTTCACTGGGCGTGCTGGCACAGGTAACTTTCCAGTTAAGCAAATGGCTACCATTGCTTTTTATGCCAGTAAAGTAATTGATGCTGATGGGTAATGGAGCATTGAAATTATTTGTATGGACGTAAAAGCCGCTAAAGCCGGAAATATCAAAAGTCACAGACCATAAAATGCCATTCAAAACCACATTGGCTGCGCCTGGAATAATGAGTGCAAATGCTCCGCCATAATTACCGGGCGTGCTGGTAGGCAAACCGCCAGTAGGCGTACCATGAAACTGTGTAACCTTTACATTATTCCTGTTTGCGACAGTATTGTTGGCAATTGTAGGTAATGGTGGTCGTGCCGGATTATTAGTATTATATAATGCAAACTCTGCATCGGTAAAGTATAATGTAATGGTTGCAGAGGTACTGGTATCATTACTTGTAACAGGCTCCAGGTCGTAATGCCTTTGCACATAATTATCGCCATTAAAATTAAGTTGGCTTGCATCCCTCGTAACACATACATTGATATTGCCTGTTACCGGATCTACACCGGATGGTACTATTTTGGCTATCCGGTTACAGCCACCATCTATGTATAATGTACCGGTATTTACAACTGCTTTATTGCTACAAACGGTAAAGCCTGCAATGCCTGCCAATGCGCCGGCATTATAGGCTGTAAATTCATCGGCACCAATATCCGGTAATGTGGTGCTTCGGGTATCTGCATCTATATCATTGGTAATACCCGCTACCGGAATGC
>JBBQPX010000203.1:0-5781 GCA_038216775.1 Chitinophagales bacterium | reverse complement strand
TTCGATTTAGGTATTTTTGCCTCCGAAAATTTACACAAATCAATGGCAACTATACATAACTTTAATGCAGGCCCTTCTATATTACCAAAAATAGTTTTTGAAGAAGCATCACAGGCTGTGCTCAATTTTAATAATACAGGCTTATCTATTTTAGAACTTGGGCATCGTACGCCTGTTTTTGAAGCAGTGATGAGTGAAGCAAGAGGATTGGTTAAAGAACTGATGATGCTTGATGATGACCATGAGGTTCTGTTTTTACATGGCGGTGCAACAACACAGTTTGTACAAGTGCCTATGAATTTGCTGGACCATAAAGAAACAGTAGCTTTTACAGACACTGGCGTTTGGAGTACCAAAGCCATAAACGAAGCAAAACTGTTTGGTAAAGTTGAAGTTGTCTGCAGTAGTAAGGAAAGTGACTTTAATTATATACCTAAAGATTTTGCAGTACCCAACGATGCAAAATACATGCACATTACTACCAACAACACCATTTACGGAACGCAGTGGCAAAAAATTCCAAAAACAAGTAATAGCTTGGTGGCAGATATGAGCAGCGATATTTTAAGTCGTGTTCTCGATTTTAATTCCTTTGATTTAATTTATGCAGGCGCACAAAAAAATATTGGTGCTGCCGGAGTTAATCTTGTTGTAGTTAATAAAAATATTCTCGGTAAAATAAAAAGACCCATACCATCCATATTCGATTATCGCAATCATATAAAAGAAGGTTCTATGCTTAATACACCGCCGGTTTTTGCGGTGTACGTTTGTATGCTAACCTTGAGATGGTTAAAAGAACAAGGTGGTGTTGCTGCCATTGAAAAAATAAACAACAAAAAAGCTGAATTGCTTTATGCTGCCATTGACGAAAGTCCGCTTTTTAAAGGCACTTCACATAAAGACGACAGAAGTAAAATGAATGTTTGTTTTGTGATGGATAATCCAATTTTAGAGGAAGCATTTTTAAAATACACAACAGGCAATGGCATTGTAGGCATTAAAGGTCATCGACTGGTTGGCGGTTTTAGAGCATCGTTGTATAACGCATTGCCATTAAGCAGTGTGGAAGTATTAACGCAATTGATAAAGGAATTTACACTTCAAAATACATAATTATCGAAAATAATATTGATACTAAAATTTCATTATCTGCTGAATTATTAACGGCAGATAAAGACTATGTTTTGGTTACAGGTGGTTCAGGGTTACTAGGTACTGAATTAATAACGCAGTTACTCGATGCTGGTAAAAAGGTAAGAGCCATTTACAATAAAACTCCGCTTAATAATTTTAATACTGATAATCTACAGCAAGTACAATGTAATATTTTAGATGTTGTTGGTTTGGAAGAAGCGATGCAAGGTGTAACGCAAGTTTATCACTGTGCGGCTATTGTTACCTTTAATCCAAAGCGTAAGGAGGAGATGTTTAAAATAAATATTGAGGGAACTGCAAATGTTGTTAATGCAGCTTTAGATGCGGGCGTAAAGAAGATGGTTTATGTAAGTTCCGTTGCTGCGCTAGGCAGAATAAGAGAAACGGAGACGATAAACGAAACCATGAACTGGACCGCAGAAACCAGCAATAGTGCTTATGGACAAAGTAAATATTTGGCCGAAATGCAGGTTTGGCGTGGCATTGGCGAAGGGTTAGATGCAGTGATGGTAAATCCTGTTGTTATTATTGGCGCAGGCGATTGGAACGGCGGTTCATCACAAATATTTAAAACGGTGTATGACGAATTTCCTTGGTATGCAAATGGTACAACCGGCTTTGTAGATGTTAGAGATGTTGTAAAGGCGATGATACAATTGATGGATAGTGATGTATCTGCACAGCGTTTTATTTTGAGCGCAGAAAACAGAAGCTATGCCGAACTGTTTAATTTAATAGCAAAAGGCTTCGGTAAAAAGCCACCGCATAAAGAAGTAACTCCATTTCTGGCAAAAATTGTATGGCGGCTGGAGGCCATAAAAAGTATGTTTACAGGCAAAGACCCATTGATTACAAAAGAAACAGCAGCAACGGCTTTGGCTAAAGTAACCTTCGATAATTCCAAACTAAAAAAGTATTTGCCAGGTTTTACATATCGAAAAATTGAAGATACTGTTGCGGATACCTGCCGTGTATTTCAACAAAAACTTAACAATCAATAATGTACCTTCGGCATTATCGCAATTTCCTTCAACCCCAAAAAAATTGCAAAACCGAATGAAAAAACTTATTCCTTTTTTACTTATTAGTTTTATTTCTCTTACAGCATTTTCTCAATCGAGTTACAGAATCACCGGAAAAATTATTGACGAAGACACTAAGCTTCCATTACAAGGGGCATCTGTATTTGCGGAAAATACAACAATTGGTACTGCAACAAATAATGATGGTGTTTTTAACCTGACTTTACCAACCGGTGGCTATAGCATTGTAATTACTTTTTCCGGTTATCAAACAGAAACAAAAAGAGTAACAACTGCCGATGCTGCTGATGAGATAAAGATTGATTTGAAAAAGAAAGAAAAATCCATGGAAGAGTTTGTGGTAAAATCATCAAGCGAAGTTGCCGACGGACTTGAAAAATACGGACAGTTTTTTCTTGATAATTTTATTGGGAAAACGGCAAACAGCAAGCAATGTGTATTAAAAAACAAAGAGGCACTTAAGTTTTATTACTACAAAAGAAAAAACAGGTTAAAGATTTTGGCTACTGCGCCGCTCGAAATAGAAAACAGCGCACTTGGCTACACCATTAAATATGAGCTCGATTCTTTTGTACATGAGTACAATACTGATTTAAGCCTGTACACAGGTTATCCTTTATTTCAGGAGATGGAATCCAGCAATGTTGACCAATTATTAAAATGGAATGCTGCACGTAAAGTGGCGTATAACGGGTCTATCCTGCATTTTATGCGTAGTGTTTACAATAAAGAATTAGAAAAAGAAGGTTTTGAAATTCAGTTTATCGTTAAGAAAAATGAGAAAGAGACGGCACTGCCTTTAAAGTTTTTTTATGGAGCGTTAGGCTATACTAAAAGCGATAGCAGCAATACCGTAGAAATTTTACCTAAGCAAAATGAAGTGGCTGTTATTTATAAAAATGAAGAATCGCCGAAAATGTATTTGTCAGAAACGCCGGAAGCATCTTCAAAATTTCAGCTTTCTGTATTGTCCTTTCAACCCGATGAATCTTTGGAAATAGAGCAGAATGGATTTTATTTTGAGCAGAACGACATCACCATTACCGGTTATTGGGCATGGGAAAAAGTAGGGGATATGCTGCCTTATAATTTTAAAGAAAAAGCGACATCACCTTCTGGCACAAAACAAATAATTCAGGAGCCTGTAAAGCCGGATACGGTAGTTAAAGTGATAGCAGAGACAATAAAAACCGAACCAATCAAACTAGACCCAATACCTGTAACTGAACAATCGGTAATGAGTGGCAGTCTGCTTACAGCCAATACCTGGCAGGTGGAAGAGAGCAGGGTACTTGATGGTAATAATATTTCCTATTACAAAAGAGGAGGAGCAGAGAATACAATAAATTTTGATGATGATTCCTATAAATTTAATACTGATAACAGCGGCATTTATTTTTACAATGGCCAGCAATATAAATTTACCTGGAAGTATGTGAGTGATGATAAATCCAAAATAGAAATGGCTATTCAATATCCCATTCCACTGATTGTTAGCCTGGAAAATATTTCGGTTACTGCAACATCATTGAAATATACACGCATACAAAAAGTGAATGGTGTAAATTATGTTGCAATAGAGACAAGAATAGTAAAATAAGGAACAGCCCTTTAGAATATTTTTAAAATGGGCGAATTTATTTGCCCATTACTTTTTCCCATAATTGCGGAATTCTTTTTATCCAGACAAGTTCCCGGCGTGCTGCACTGGCATCCTGTGCAGGAGCGCCCCAGTAAGTTTTGTTGCCTTCAAGGTCTCCACCAACACCCGTGCGACCTAACAACACTGCATTTGCTCCAATAGTTAGGGTTTTATTTACAATTACCTGCCCCCAAAGTGTAACACCATCCTCAATAGTTACCACACCAGCAATAACAACGTTAGCAGCAAAAAGACAATTTTTACCTACTACAGTGTCGTGCCCGATATGTATCATATTATCCATTTTGGTTCCTTGTCCAATTTTGGTATCGCTGCTAACGCCTCGATCAATGGTGCAATTCGCACCAATTTCCACATCGTTCTCAATAACAACACGCCCACAACTCGGCATTTTTTTATACCAGTTTTCACGGTCTTTTTTTGTATTATAATAAAAGGCATCGCTACCAATAACTGTACCCGATTGTATAACTACATTATCGCCCAAAATACAATGGTCCATAATGCTTGCGTTTGGATGAATAATTGTGTTTTTTCCAATCGTTACATGGTTGCCAATAAACGCTCCAGGATAAATAAAACTTCCTTCACCAATAGCTGCAGAATCGCTTATCATTTTAGTAGCCGGTTCAAACGGACGAAAGTGATTTGCAATTTTACAGTATGCTTCAAATGGATTTTCAACAATCAATAAAGCTTTGCCATCGGGTACATTTGTTTCTTTATTAATGATGATAAAACTTGCGGCGCTGTTTAAACACTTTTCATAATATTTGGGATGATCAACAAAAACAAGATCTCCTTTTTCAACCTTGTGTATTTCATTGATGCCCGTTGCCGGTTCTGTTGTATTGCCAACTAATTTTGCGTTAATAAATTCTGCTATCCATGGCAGAGAAACAGGAGATGGAAATTGCATAATAAGAATTTTCAGCAAAGGTACATCCCTTTGCTTTTATTTGATTTTTTCAAAAAATCAACCAAAGTGTAGATTTTTCATGCAGATTGAAAAAATATTTTCAATTATTTTTTTTAAATAAAATCTGTAAAACCAAAAACGAAACTGCGGATTTTTTCAGAATAAACAAACCTTCATTTTTTAAAATTAAAAATGGCTCAAAACAAATATTCTTCTGTAATGCCTGTGAACACTTGCTTTACAGTGATTATGTTTTCTACGTAATGCAAAATAAAAAATTGCACTGCTGCAATTTTGTTTTTCACAACATCAGCAGCCTGTAAAAAATCCGCAGCCTTATCCACAACCATAAAAAAAATGTGCATAAAATATTTTCAAAATATTTTTTCGTTAGCAAAAATTCTTTTTAATATTGTGAAGGGAATTTGGTTCCCAGTACTTACTAACCCATATATATATAAAGCCTGACTTTTAAAAGTCGGGCTTTAATTTTGCAAACAACGCAGGTTTTCAGATTACCAAAATGAAAGTTTACGACAACGAGAGAGACCCATTTTTTATCAGCACAGATAAAAATAAATTGAACGTTCCCTTCATTCATAATTATTTAAGCACTGAAACTTATTGGGCCAAAAACATTCCAGTTAATGTTGTAGAAAAAAGTATTGCCGGTTCTTGTTGTTTTGGTTTGTATACAAAAGAAAATATTTCTATTGCTGAAGAAAAAATATCTACCGTCAGGCAGATTGGTTTTGCAAGGGTAGTTACCGATTATGCAACATTTGCATATTTAGCCGATGTTTTTATTGTAGAAAATTTCAGAGGAAAAGGCTTGTCAAAACGGTTGATGGAAGCAATTATAAATTATCCGGATTTGCAAGGTTTAAGAAGGTGGATGCTGGCAACAAAAGACGCCCATGATTTATATGCTCAATTTGGATTTTTACCATTGGATAAGCCTGAACGGATTATGGCATTTAAACCTTTTGAAGAATACC
>JBBQPX010000202.1:0-5787 GCA_038216775.1 Chitinophagales bacterium | reverse complement strand
GTATATTTTAAAACCTTTTCGCAACAAGCTTCAGGGGTAATATTTACATCAAAATCTCCACTCAACACGCTCCACATAACAATTTGAAAGCCTGCATCATTTTGCATTAAAGCCTTTCTTTGGCTTTTTTTAATTCTGCCATAAGGTGGCCTGAATAAATTGGAATCGATGTACTTTTTCGCTTCTAAAACATTTTCTACATATTCAGAATCGGGCGTTTTCCAGCCATTTAAGTGATTGTAAGTATGGTTTCCAACCGCATGGCCTTCACCTAAAATACTTTTATAAACCAAAGGATGCGCTTCTACATTTTTACCGATACAAAAAAAAGTGGCTTTTGCGTTGTATTTTCTTAATTCCTCCAGTACAAATGTTGTAATTTCTGGATGCGGACCATCATCAAAAGTTAAATAAATGGTTTTGGAGGCTCTCGGCGGCATCTTCCAGATGTAACTGGCAAACAATTTCATTACCCATTGTGGCGTTTTTACTATGTAAAACATAAGGAAAAATAAATTTTAAACGCAGATTAAACTATTTAATATTGATTCAGTCTTAAATCTTCAAACCTTAACAATCAACACCAAATCAAATTTTATGAAAATTAAACAATTTTTGTTTGCTTTCGTTGCGATAGCATTAGCCATTGGCTTTAACGCCTGTAAAAAAACAGAATCTGCAAAAGAGGAATTTGAGGCAACATTTGAACTAAGTGGCGATCAGGCAATAGCCGATAACCTTAGCGAAGATGCAAACGACATGCTTTTGCAGGTGGCACAGGAAAATAACATTGCCGGCAGTTTTGCACCAGACCCCGTTAATGATTTTATGCCCTGTGCCACGGTAACAATTACTCCTCTAACTGGTTTTCCAAAAACAATTGTAATTGATTTTGGTACAGCTTGCACCAATAATGGTATTACCCGAAGTGGAAAAATAAACGTTACCCTAACTGATTCTTTGAGGAAGGCAGGAAGTGTAGCAACAATGACTTTTACAAACTACTTTGTAAATGGGTATAAGAAAGAAGGCACAATTACCTGGACAAATACCAGCACTGCAAATACCAGAAGCTGGACCCGTGTAACTACCAATGGCAAAATAACAGCACCAAATGGTAATTACTGGACACATTCAGGCACAAGAGATGTAACCCAAACCGGAGGTGTTGGCACTGCCACATGGCTTGATGATGTATTTTTAGTTACTGCCGGCAATCACACTGTAACCAATTCATCTGGCGTTTCACGAACCTCTACCATTCTGGAAGCCTTGCAAAAAAAAGCCGCCTGCTCAAATATTGATAAAGGCAAAATAAAAGTACAGGGGCCTAATCACTATGCAGTAATTGATTTTGGTGATGGCACTTGTGATAATCTTGGAACAATTTCTATAGATGGCAGACCGGAAAGAACAATTTTACTACGTTAATTTTTAGTTTGTAATTTTTATAAAACCGCAAAGCATATCCTTTGCGGTTTTTTTATGCGCATTAATTTTCAAACTTCTATCCGTCATATCTTTGCAGTATGAGTAAAGTAAGAGTAAGATTTGCCCCAAGCCCAACAGGCGGGCTGCATTTGGGCGGTGTTAGAACTGTATTATTTAATTATCTGTTTGCTAAAAAACATGGTGGCGATTTTATTGTACGTATTGAAGATACAGACCAGACCAGATTTGTAGAAGGTGCGGAGCAATACATTTTTGATTGCTTAAAATGGTGTGGCATGGAACCTGACGAAAGCCCCTTAGTTGGCGGACCACATGCACCCTATCGCCAAAGCGAGCGCAAAGAAACCTATAGAAAATACGCGGAGCAATTGGTGAAAGATGGTTTTGCCTACTATGCTTTTGACACAAAAGAAGAGCTGGAAAAAATGAGAGAGGATTTTAAAACTCCTGAAAATCCTTCGCCACAATATGACCAGACTATTCGCCAGAAAATGCGCAACAGTTTGAGTTTATCTGATGAAGAAGTTCAAACTCTTTTACAACAAAATACACCCCATGTTATCAGAATAAAAATGCCTGAAGGTGAAACTATAAGTTTTACCGATATGATACGTGGCGAGGTAAGTTTCGAAACTTCATTAGTTGATGATAAAGTTTTATTGAAAGCCGATAGCATGCCTACATACCATTTAGCCGTTGTTGCTGATGATTATGCCATGCAAATAACACATGCTTTCCGTGGTGAGGAGTGGCTACCAAGTGCACCAGTGCATTTAATGTTATGGAAATATCTTGGTTGGGAAAAAGATATGCCACAGTGGGCGCACTTGCCTCTAATATTAGGCCCCAATGGTAAATTAAGTAAACGTGATGGTGCAAAATATGGTTTCCCAGTATTTGCAATGAACTGGCTTGACCAAAAATCAAATGAACTAACTGAAGGGTTTAAAGAAAGAGGTTTTTTACCGGAAGCCTTTGTAAACCTGTTAGCAGTACTCGGCTGGAACGATGGCACTGAAAAAGAACTGTACAGCATGGAAGAACTGATTGAAAGCTTTAGCATAGACAAGGTGCATGTTGCCGGTGCGAAATTCGATTTTGAAAAAGCAAAATGGTTTAACCACGAATGGATAATGCGGTCTGATGCAGCAAGGCTTGCACCGGATGTAAAGGAAATTTTAGCTGCTAATAATATAATTAATATTGAACCAGACCGTTTATTAACAGTGATAAACCTGGTTAAAGACAGGTGCACACTTTTGCAAGATTTTTATGCGCAGTCTTCTTTCTTTTTTGAAACCCCAACAGTTTATGATGAAGCGGCGGTAAAACCCAAATGGGATGATTTAAAGAAAGAATATTTGGAAGAATTAGCGAAAAAACTTCAGGCTGAAAATAATTTTACTGTAGAAAATATAGAATTGGCTTTTAAAAATCTTGCCACAGAAAAAAATATTAAAGTCGGAGAATTACAGATGATTTTCAGAGTTATGTTGGTTGGCAGTAAAATGGGGCCAGGCGTTTTTGTAATAGCAGAAACAATTGGCAAGGCAGAAACCGTTCTTAGAATTGAAAAGGGAATAAAAATATTCCATGCGGCTTAAACTATTTAAAGTTACACAAGTCAAATAGAAAAAATTTATGAGGATTCTGCTTATCTCACTATTAGCAATTAGCTTTTTTAGTTGTTCAAAAACATCAAATTCAAATACGCCAATCCTCACTCCGCCTGCAGTTGATAGTTTTACTGTAGTTGTTAATAATGGCTATGGTGCTGGAAAGTACAAAATTGGCGATACCGTACATATTTTCAGCGCAGCGTATGCAAGCAATCAAATATTTAATACCTGGAGCGGAGATATCAGCTATCTAAATGCACCCTCCGAATGGCATACCTGGTTTATCATGCCCAACAAAAATGTTTCATTTACCGGTTCCTTAAAAACAATTACGCCAGTTACTTTACAGTATGAGCAAATAAGAGGTAGAGACAGAATGAAACCTGTTTATTCTTTCTTCCCCACAGGACATAAAGGATTTGTTTATTTATTACATGGTACAGGCGGCACAGCTTTAAACCTTGTAAATAATTACGAATTTACACAGCTTTACAAAGAATTAGTAAATGATGGCTTTGGAATTATTGTAACCGAAGCCGAAGAAGCTACAACCGGCATTGATGCTAATGCAGATGGTAAATTAAGGTGGCTGGTTTCTCCTGCAGATTCAGTAAACAATATTGATTATGCCAACATAAAAATTATTACCGACACCTTTTATAATCGAGGAGTAACAGATAGAACTAAACTGCGTTATGCTGTAGGCATGAGCAATGGCGGCAATTTTTCCGCCTACCTTTCTTCATATTACAAACACAAGGCAGCAGTTAGCTATTGCGCACAAGCTGGCGCTGTAGCTTTAGTAACAACAACGCCCCTTCAGTTTTGTATGGCCCGCTACGATAATAACGAAAATGTAGGACCCACAGGGAATGCAGCGGCTTTATCTAACTCACAAACAATAACAGGTCGTGGAGTTTGCAGCAAATATTTTATTAAAGAACATGCACCCTTATATGCAGAACGTTTTGCACGCCGGGGCGACATTACTATTGCTAAATCAATTGCATTATTTAATGAGTTGAAAAGCAAAGGTTATTTAGATAGCAAAAATTATTTTACAGGATTTTCAGATGCTCTTGTTACAGCTTACCAGGCAAATCCAACTTCATTTCCAGAATTAAATGGGCTAACTGTTTTGCAAAAATTATTTTGCGTGGAGCAGATAGATCTTTCAGTATCTGACCACCAGATGTACAGCGATTTTAATAAGGCTACTTTGAAATTTTTAAATACGCAGTGTTTTTAACGCGGTAAAAGATTTTTCATACCTAATTAAACCAAGCTTTTAACCCGCATTTTCATTACCTGTAATACCTTATTTTCGCAGTATAAGATTGCAGCATGACAAGACCCATAAGAGTTTTAGTAGCCAAAGTTGGTTTAGACGGACATGACCGTGGAGCCAAAGTTATTGCCACAGCCTTGCGTGATGCAGGCATGGAAGTAATTTACACCGGTCTGCGCCAAACGCCCGAAATGGTTGTTAACGCTGCTTTGCAGGAAGATGTGGATGCCATTGGTGTGAGTATTTTGAGTGGCGCACACAACACAGTTTTTCCTAAAATTATTGCCTTGATGAAGGCAAAACATATGAATGATGTGCTGCTTACAGGCGGCGGCATTATTCCGGAAGGCGATATGACCGAACTGAATGAAATGGGAGTGGGAAAACTATTTGCCCCAGGCGCCACTACATCAGAAATTGCTGATTATATAAAAGATTGGGTGAAATTGAATAGAAATTTTTAAAATTTTACCAACGGTTGCTTCCTTAAGTTTTATTTATACCGATGTAAAAGGTTATTTAGTCAATAGCTTTTCTATCGGCATAATACCTGCCAAGATTTATAAAATAGGCAGCCATGACTGCACATTTTATAAATCAAGATGGCATTAAAACAACTTTATTCGTAAATTCAGTTTTATGGAAGGACACCCGCTTCTCGGAAAATACGCAGAACATCCTGAAATATGGGATGAAATGTATGGCAATGGCGACGTAAGAGCGCACTATAAAAATTTCGTCTCTGCTATTGAAAATCTATCTCCCGAAGAAATAACACGAAAAGATGAGCACGCTAAAAAACTGTTCATGTCTCAAGGTGTTACTTTCACGGTTTACAGCAGTGGCGAAGGCATAGAAAAAATATTTCCTTTTGATGTAGTGCCCCGCATTATTACCGCACCAGAATGGATGCATATAGAAGAAGGTATTAAGCAACGCCTGAAAGCACTCAATATTTTTTTAAAAGATATTTACCATCAGCAATTTATTATTAAGGATGGCATAATACCTGCCAAGCTAATATATTCATGTCCTAATTTTTTAAGGGAGATGATGCATGTTGATGTGCCCTTCGATATTTACACACATATTTCCGGCGTGGATTTAATACGTGATTACGATGGACAGTTTTATGTGCTGGAAGATAACCTGCGTACACCTTCCGGCGTTTCGTACATGCTGGAAAACCGTAGTATCACCTATCGTATTTTTCCTGACCTTATACCAAAAAATAATGTGCTGCCGGTTAAAGATTATCCAGACAGGTTATTAAAAAACCTGTTGTCCTTATCAAACACTAAAAAAAGTAACCCTACAGTTGTGTTGCTTACACCTGGCATGTTTAACTCTGCCTATTTTGAGCACACAACGCTTGCACGCCTTATGGGAATTGAATTAGTTGAAGGACGTGACCTTGTTGTAGAAAAC
>JBBQPX010000201.1:0-5816 GCA_038216775.1 Chitinophagales bacterium | reverse complement strand
AAATCACTATTTTTGACAGAGCAGGCAAATCTTACCCGTTTGATATAAAACCTAAAAAAGAAGTGGCTGTAGATATTGTAAATACAATCATTCAACAATTTTATGCGAAAAATTAGTCTATTATTTCTCCTTGCCTTTGCTTTTAAAATTTCTGCTGCGCAGGAATTAAAAGCCAATATAACTGTTGTAAGTAGCCAGGTTGCAAACAATGTAAATCAAAATACATTCCGTACACTGCAAACGGCTCTAAATAATTTCATTAATAACCGTAAATGGACTTCAGATAATTTTCAGCCTAACGAACGAATTGAATGTAATTTTTTATTGAACCTGCAATCAACCGGCGACCTGAACGTTTACAACGCATCATTAACTGTACAGGCTGCACGGCCTGTTTTCAGTACGTCATATCTGTCGCCGATTATCAATTTTAAAGATGATAATATTACTTTCAAATACATTGAATTTCAACAGTTGGAATTTAATGAAAACAGGGTTACAGGTACAGATGCTTTGGTATCGAACTTAACTGCCATTTTTGCTTATTACGCTAACATGGTTATAGCTTTCGACTATGAGTCGTTTTCACTGCGTGGCGGTGATCCCTATTTTCAAAAAGCCCAAAATATTGTGAACAATGCACCTGATGGTAGAGGTATTTCAGGCTGGAAAGCTTTCGATGGCATACGTAACCGTTATTGGCTTGTTGAAAACATGATTAACAGTCGCTACACCATCATGCATGATATTTACTATAATTATTATCGTATGGGAATGGATAAATTATACGAAGATGAAAATGCGGCAAGAGCGGAAGTAATGAATGTATTAAACCTGCTTAATAATTTCAATACTGATAATCCTAATAAAATGATTAACCAGTTTTTCTTTCAAGGCAAATCAACTGAATTGATAAAAATATTTGCTAAAGGTCCTCAACAAGATAGAGCAAGAGCTTCAGAAATATTACAAAGGCTTGATATTACAAATGCCAGCAAATATAAAGACGAACTGAAATGATGAGGCTGTATATTTTTGTTGTGGCCATTATTTTATTTACTGCCTGTAAAAGTGATAATGAACCGCCTAAAGGAATTATTAAACCTGATAAAATGCAGGCGATTTTATGGGATGTAATTAAAGCAAACGCATTTACAAACGAGTTTATTAAAAAAGACTCTTCAAAAAATTTATCAGAAGAAAACGTAAAGTTGCAACAGCAGATTTTTACTATTCATAAAGTAACAAAAAGCGATTTTTATACCAGCTACGATTACTATAAGTCAAACGCTCCTCTTTTTAAAAAAATGCTAGATAGTATGATAGCGCAAGGGGAAAGAAACAAGTACACAAAACCGGTAGCTACAGAAGGTCAATAATATGAAAAAAGTACTAAATAATGCAGATGAAGCAGTTAGCGATATAATGGATGGCGCTATTTTAATGCTTGGTGGTTTTGGTTTATGCGGCATTCCCGAAAACTGCATATCAGCCCTGGTTAAAAAAGGTTCTAAACATTTAACCTGCATTTCAAACAATGCAGGTGTTGATGACTTTGGAATTGGATTAATGCTGCAGCAAAAGCAGGTAAAGAAAATGATATCATCTTACGTGGGCGAAAATGCGGAGTTTGAGCGCCAATTATTAAGTGGCGAACTTGAAGTGGAACTAATACCACAAGGAACACTTGCTACCCGTTGTATGGCTGCTGGTTATGGCATGCCCGCTATATTTACGCCAGCTGGTGTTGGTACCGAAGTGGCCGAAGGAAAAGAATCGCGTATTTTCAACGATAAAGAATATTTATTAGAATATGCTTTTGATGCAGATTTTGCTCTTGTAAAAGCATGGAAGGGAGATGTGGATGGCAATCTTATTTTTAAAGATACTGCACGAAATTTTAATCCGCTGATGGCGATGGCGGGTAAAATAACTATTGCAGAAGTAGAAGAATTAGTACCAGTTGGTGAGCTTGATCCTAATCAAGTACATACGCCCGGTATTTATGTTCATCGTATTTTTCAGGGCAAAGATTATGAAAAGAGGATTGAGCAGAGAACTACAGCCCCCTAAAGGGGGAACTTTGGAGTAAGCGTGTTTAAAAAGTTTTAAAAAGGGTTAAAATCAATAAATATTTTAGTTTAATCTTGACAACTATAAAAGGGTATTTATAAATTATAAACTTTAAAATTAGGTTCCCCTTTAGGGGACAGGGGTATGGCTTTAACAAAACAACAAATAGCGCAACGCATTGCAAAGGAACTTAAAGATGGTTACTATGTAAACCTTGGTATTGGAATACCTACACTGGTTGCCAATTATATTCCCGAAGGTGTAAACGTAGTGCTGCAAAGCGAAAATGGATTGCTGGGTATGGGCCCTTTTCCTGAAGCAGGAAAAGAAAGTGCTGATTTAATAAATGCAGGCAAACAAACCATAACTACTTTGCCAGGCTCTTCAATTTTTGATAGTGCTATGAGCTTTGGAATGATACGTGCCGGCAAAGTTGACCTGACCGTTTTAGGTGCTATGGAGGTAAGTGAACAAGGCGACATTGCCAACTGGAAAATACCCGGCAAAATGGTTAAAGGGATGGGCGGTGCCATGGATTTAGTTGCCAGTGCAAAAAATATTATTGTGGCCATGATGCATACAAACCCAAAAGGCGAAAGTAAATTATTACCTGCCTGCACCTTGCCTTTAACTGGCATAAAATGCATTAAAAAAATTGTAACCGAAATAGCGGTTTTAGATGTAACGCCTGATGGATTTAAATTGTTGGAAAGAGCGCCAGGTGTTTCTGTTGAGGAAATAGTTAGTAAGACTGCGGGAAAGTTAATTGTGGAAGGGGAAATACCAGAAATGCAGTTTGATTAAAGAAATTTTTAACAAAAAAATACTACTACAAACATAAAAAACCTCTGAAACATCAGAGGTTTTTTTTATAAGCTGTTAGTTGGTATTGGTATTTACACTTTTGGTGCAGCGGCTAAAATTTCTGCATTTGCACCGCTGGCATATTTCTCAAAATTTTTCACAAATTGACCGGCAAGATTTTTTGCCATGGCATCGTAAGCAGCTTTATCAGCCCAAGTATTACGTGGGTTTAAAATTTCTGTTGGTACATTCGGGCATTCTACGGGCATCATCATGCCAAATACAGGATGTTCTTCATAAGCAACATTATCAAGCTTACCTTCCAGCGCAGCTGTAATCATTGCTCTTGTGTAAGCTAATTTCATCCTGCTTCCTGTGCCATAAGCACCACCGCTCCAGCCAGTGTTTATCATCCATACATTTACACTATGTTCGTTCATTTTATTACCCAGCATTTCGGCATACTGCGCAGGGTGCAGCGGTAAAAACGGTGCACCAAAGCAGGCACTAAAAGTAGATTTAGGTTCAGTAACACCAGCCTCGGTACCAGCAACTTTTGCGGTATAACCGCTGATGAATTGATACATAGCCTGGCCAGCAGTAAGCTTACTAATCGGTGGTAAAACACCATAAGCATCGCAGGTTAAAAAGAAAATATTTTTTGGTGTGTTACCTATTGATGGCTCCAACGCATTACTTATAAAAGTAAGGGGATAACTAACCCTTGTATTTTCAGTAATTTTTTTGCTGCTGAAATCAATTTTATTTGTGCCTTCAAAAAAAGTTATATTTTCAATAAGTGCTCCGGGTTTTATGGCATTATATATTTCAGGTTCCTTTTCTTCACTAAGGTCAATGCACTTTGCATAGCAACCACCTTCAAAATTAAACACACTGTTTTTTGTCCAGCCGTGTTCATCATCACCAATTAGTTTGCGGTTTGGGTCGGCACTTAAAGTAGTTTTTCCGGTTCCGCTTAAGCCAAAAAATACAGCGGTATCGCCGTCATTTCCCATATTGGCGCTGCAATGCATACTAAGTACATCAGCTTTAGTAGGCAATACAAAATTTAGCATTGTAAAAATGCCTTTTTTCATTTCGCCGGTGTAGCCAGTGCCGCCAATTAAAATTGTTTTGTGGGTAAAGCTGATAACGGCAAAGTTTTCTGCACGTGTGCCATCAACAGCGGGATCAGCCTTAAAACTTGGTGCTTGTATTATATGCCAATGTGGTTCAAAATTCTCGAGGTCTTTTTCTTCCGGGCGGATGAACATGTTATAGCAAAATAAATTGCTCCACGGGTTTTCGTTAATCACCCTTAGTCTTAATTGGTATGCTTCCTCTGCGCAGGCATAACAATCACGCACCCAAAGTTCTTTTTCGCTAAGATGCGCAAGCATTTTTTCTTTTAACTGAAAAAAGTACTTTTCTTCAAAAGGGATATTAAAATCGTTCCAATGCACCGTGTTTTCTGTAAGTGCATCTTTAACGGTGAATTTGTCTTTAGGGCTGCGGCCGGTAAACGTTCCGGTATTAATTACTAGAGCTCCTGTGTCATTTAAAACACCATCACCACGTTTAACAGCCTGTTCGGTTAAAGTAGTCGGGTCTAATTGGTAATGGATATTTTCTGCGTTAGAAAAGCCTAATTTAAGCAAGGCGTTTTTAGGAATAGCAAGCATTGCTGATACTGACATAGTATTTAGTTATTTAAGTTATGCAATCGTTACGGCAAAGGTAGTATTTTGTCAATTTAAAAACCTAATTACAATTACGTATATTCAAAATAAGGAAGGTAAAAATGCCTTAATATTCATGATTATTAAATAATCAACCGTTATTTTAATAAATATTAAATATCGGCAAAATAAATTTGATATTGTTCATTTGAGTTTGTGCCATTGATAGGAAGTGATGTTATGAGGTTTTTAAACTTTATAATGGTACCTATAAATTAACTTGCCTCACTTTTGTATTGATTTTTCAATTTAAAAACACTATTAAAAATGTATATTGCAATCCGGTCATCATTTTATGTTCACTTCAAAATAAATTCATGAAATATCTTCCACTCAATTCCGAAATATTTATTCAGAACCGCAGCCGCTTTGTAGCAAAAATGGAAAAGAATGCTATTGCGATTTTCAACAGTAATGACGAACTGCCTACCAACGGAGACCAATTACATCGCTTTAAGCAAAATTCTGACCTGTATTGGTTAACCGGCGTTGAGCAAGAGGATACAATGCTGATATTGTTCCCTGATAATCCAGACCCTAAATACAGGGAAGTGTTAGTGCTGACAAGGCCAAATGAATTAAAAGAAAAATGGGATGGGCATCGGTTACGTGCAAACGAAGGAACAGATATTTCGGGCATAAAAACAATAGTTTGGTTAGATGTTGTTGATGGAATGCTGCAGCCTTGGATTCATTTAGCAGACACGATATATGTGAATACAAATGAAAACGACCGTAAAGCAAACCTGGTGCCGGTAAGGGATTATCGGTTTGCCAAGGAATTAATGCGACGTTATCCGGCCCATAGCTATAAACGCAGCGCAAAAATTTTGAAGGAAGTGCGTGCCATTAAAACTGCATTGGAGATTGAAGTGCTGCAAAAGGCAATTGATATTACTGACATTACTTTCAGGCGTGTGATGCAGCTTATACAGCCAGGCATTATGGAATACGAAATTGAAGCCGAGATTTATCATTCGTTTTTATCGCAACGTTCCAGTGGACCGGGGTATAGTTCCATACTTGCCAGTGGCGACCGTGCAAGAACTCTGCACTATGTTGAGAATAATCAGGAGTGCAAAGATGGCGAATTGATTTTGATGGATTTTGGTGCTGATTATGGTGGATACAATGCCGACCTAAGCCGCACTGTGCCTGTAAATGGTAAGTTTACCCGCAGACAAAAAACTGTGTATAATG
>JBBQPX010000200.1:0-5831 GCA_038216775.1 Chitinophagales bacterium | reverse complement strand
TTTAAGTGCAAGATATTGTTCTATTTTGTCTTTAAGCATTGTTGCTGCGTCAGTTAATGGCAACCTCCAGTCGAACGGAAAAGTCACCACATCGTAATCTTTGCGTAAATAATCAGCCAGTTTTTTGTATGATGTTTTGATAAGCGAAGTGGCAGCAATATCTTTTTTGGTCATATCTAGCCTGGTTAATTCACCCACCAGAAAACGGAAATAATTTATCCAGATTTTTTTGCCTCCTTGCTCAAGATTGGAACCCATAATGCCCGGCAACATAATCAGGATTGGTTTTTTACCACTAACATCATCGTACTGCACGCCGCCACCATCCAGCCCAAGCAATGCATTTACGTCTAATGCCCGCTGTTGTAGAGATTGCTCTAGATTTAATCCTATGAAATTAGGAATGGTAACACCTGTGGCTTTTAATGCAAGCAGAAGCGCATCCTGCGTTTTTTTATTTTTAAAATAGTGAACATGATCTACATCTGGTCCTTCATCAAAAAAATATTGAATCGGTATATTTCTTTTTGTACCGCAATACATTGATTTAGTATCAACCACCAAATCATTATCTTTTAAGTAAAATAATTTGCTTGCAATAATCAGTAATGCTTTTAAATTAAATTTAATGCCGCAGTTGCCTGATATAACCGTTAAAGGGCTGTTTATTGAATTGGCTGGATTATTTAAAATTTTAAGAAACGGCGAATCGGGATTCATTGCTTCCAATCCCGGCAGTTCATTAGGATCGTTTTTAGTACTAACTGCCGCAGAAATTAATTCTTTAAACTCGCTGGTAAGTGCTGCCGCAGCTGGCCCAAATAAGCTGCCTAAAAGGTTCAGGCTAATATTCAAAAACTGATCTAATCTTTTTGATAAAATCGTTGTGCCGTAAGCAGGACAGGCAACACGTATAAATTTATCGATGGTAACATTAGTGCCAGATGCCAGTTTTTTTAATACATTAATATTTGAAATATCCTCCGTTCGGCCTGTTTTTTCTAAGTAGGCAATTTCAGTTTCGGAAAAACCAGTGTTTCCATTACAAAACCGAGCCAGCACATCGCCAACCAAGCCACCCCTTGAGTGAGAAATTACATGCAGTTTGCATTCTGCCGGTAGCTCTTTAAAAATAGCTATAACATTTTCAACCGGGCTTTTAGTCATTGTTTCATGCTGTAATCCAATAATATTTTTGCCGTAAGTGGCCTGTATGTCTTTCCATAACTCCGAATTTATCATGTCGCTAAAAGAACCAGCTGTAGAGGAGTTGGTCCCATGTATAAAAAGCAGAAATGCTGTACCATTATTTTTGAGTGCTGTTTTGGTAAGCGCAAAATCCGGGTTAACAACATATAAACCACTGGTATTTGCCAACGCCTTTTTTTCCAACCGGGCTGCAATATCAATTACTTTTTGGGCCACTGCTTTTTTTGCAAATACATTTAAAACTTTAACTGCCAGGTCGCCAATTATGCCCCGTGTAGCATCATCAGCTTTCAAGTATAAGGGGATTTCAAAACTATCTCCCACTGCACGGTTTTGATTAGCTGCCTCTGGAAAAATATCGTGAATAATATCAGAGCTTCCAACCCAGGTTGTTTCATCTTCAAACACAAACTCCAGCAGATCATTTTTTTCAATCTGTATCTCATGAATTTCTGATAATGCTCTTGAGCTGCTGAATTGAAACGATGCCTTCGGCTCCAGTTTACTTTCTTTGGCAGCTTGAATTTCGTCTTGAGAAAACGTATCTTTTTTAAAACCACGTACAACTATTTTTTTCATAAATAAAATTTAAGGCTTTAAAAAACCGGTACCCTAGTTAAGGAAACTACTTTTCACCAGGTTTTTGATTAAACCGAAAAGTGTCTATTTTAAACTGATGGTTATTGAATATTCAGGAAGATAAAAATGAAACAGTGGGTCCTGATAACATCAACTACGCTATCATGTCACTAATTTAATATATAAACCTGGCATCTAAAAATTAATGCAGCTATTTTTTTATGAAAATGGTTTAAATATCCAGATTGGATTGGTGGCCGTTTTTTAAAAAAAATAGAAATTTTCTTAATAACTGACATGCCTTTTTTTACCAATGCGGAAGATGCGGGAGAGATTAAATCCAAAGCGAATTTCGCCCTTGAAAAAACTACTTGAAGTTTGTGAAATATAGGCACGCTCGTTCATGCCTACAGCGTTTGAAAAATGAAGTTGAAATACGTGGCCACCAGTTTCAATATCAATACCTGCTGAAAGGGGTGATTTATACCCTACAGTTGTGGGCCCAAGCCTGTGATGGTAATCGAACGTAAAAGCCATTCGTTTACTGAATTTAATGCGGCCCCCGCCGCCCAAAGCTACCACTGTATTACTGCTCCCTACATTTTCGGCCCGGTTACTGTAAAGTACTATTGGACTAAGTTGAAGAGAGATAGCCGGAGTAATTTTTTTTCCGACAATAAGCTGGCAGTAATAAGTTGTGCGGTCGCTGGTGCTGGGCTTTATTGAGTCAAATGAAGGTTCTGTCCAAATGGTTGTACCGATGGCCGTTAATAAAAACACAGGCACAGAGTTGTATCCCTTTGATTGCTGTAAAATCCTGAATTTAGCAAATGCATCTAACTCCTTTCTGAATGTACTGCGCCCTAGGCCAACCATGATATTTTTGGTTATACCATAATCAATTCCCATTCGCATAGATGCCTGATCGAGGCCAAATAATTGCTTTACGCCAAGGTTTACCATACCAAAACGGTGTAAAATTCTCACATCCATGTTTCCCTTTCCGAGCATTTCTGTGGAGTGTGCGTTTATTACCCGTGTGGATTTAAATGCACCGGAAATTTTTTGTGTGTAATAGCTACTGTCAGACAGCTCATTGAGCATACTTTTTTGCTGGGCCTGTGCTACTTGAATATAAAGGCAGAGAAGTATAATAAAAGCGGGTTTTTGTTTCAGCATCCTTTTTTCTTTATTTTATAATACTTTATAAGCCGGCACAGATACAGAGATATTTATTCGTTTATTTATCTTGTCTTCAACTATTGAGGGAACCGTAATTTTGTAGTCGGCAAGCAACACAGTAAAACTTGCGGCAGAACTGATTTTCCCGTTTTTTATAGCGATAAATGCCTTCAATGATACTTGTTTTGAAACGCCATGAATGGTTAATATACCTTCTGCAATAACTTCATTAATATTATCTGTATTGAATAAAATCTGTTTACCCAATTGTATTTTCCCTTTAAAAACTGCTTTCGGAAATTTATCGCTCTCCATATAGTTTTCATTAAAATGCTCTTGCATTAAAGCTCTGTCAAATTCAAAACCTTTTATTAATACAGAAAACTCAAATTGCCCAGAAGCTGTATCCCAAATACATAAAGCCTTGTTGTTTTCAGCAACTACATTTTCCAAGGCTGTTTTTGAGAAAAAAGAAACTTTAGCCTCTTTACTGTACAGTTTCGATTGAGCATAGCTTATGGTGCGCATTGAGAAAAGAAGCAGTATTGTACATATGTATTTCATCGCTGTTTTTTTATATCTACTTAATCTCCATTACCACCACGCACCTGTTCATTTCTACATCTAACAAATAACCTGTGCAAATTCCTTTTAAGGTTATGGTATCTTTTTCCCTGTAAAGCCCAGATTTAATAAAATGTTTTCTATCTAGTGTGCAACACACGCCGTGCATTCCCTCTCCCAGTGTTATACTACTTAAAGTATCTTGTTTGTAAACAACATTTGTAATCAATCCTTTTACTTCAATTATCTTTCCGGCATATTTCTTATTGGCAGCATCTTCTGAATTATCAAATTCGCTAACGATGTCTTGTACGGAAACATTAAATGCAGGCTTTGCTTCCTTGAGGTCTGCAGGCTTTCTATTATACTCTTTGAAGAAGTAGATAAACAAACCAAAAAATAATAAAAGTAAAAACCAAATCAGCTTTCTTATCACTGCTTACAATTTTTTAGTCCGTGAATTTTGCACCTGCATTTATCCAGTTGGTAATTATGGCTTTCTCAGCTGCGCTTAATGTAGGGCCCCCCTGCGGCATATCGCCAATAACAACAGCACGTTGAAATATTCTGTTTGAGAAATTTACAATTTCGCAATCCTGGGTCCAATCATGTCCACCAGCCGGGCTTGGACCACTATGGCAACTTACACACCTAGCAGCTAAAAGACTTTTTGTGTTTGAAAATAAAGGGCCGGCAGTGTTATTGATTGCAACAGCTGCAGCTGTTGAGCTTTCGCATCCAAAGCCATCTTTTGCAAACATGGTATAGCTGCCCGCAGCCAAGGGTGAAAATATATTGGATGCTTGATAAGTGCCCCCGGAATTTAATTTATAAGTAAAGCCCGTACTTCCTGAAGCATTTACAGTTACTGAACCATTATTACTGCATTTGGAAGCTGCAACTGCTGTGTTGTTCACCACAATTGTATTGTTTACAGCAACTGTTACGGGAGTAGAATTTTCGCAACCGGAACCATCTTTTGCAAAGGCCGTATAAATGCCGGCTGAAAGGTTATTAAATGCGTTTGATGCTTGATAGGTTCCGACCGAATTTAATTTATAAGTAAAGCCCGTACTGCCACCTGCGGTAACCGTAATTGTTCCATTGGTTTGACAGTTTGTTGCGGCAGTAGCGTTTGCAGAAACTGTTATTGAATTATTTGCATTTACAGTAACAGATGCAGAAGACTCACAGCCTCCAGATTCTTTTGCAAAAACTGTATAGTTACCTGAAGCCAGCCCGATAAACGTGTTTGAGGTCTGGTATGTGCCGCCCGTATTTAGTTTGTAGGTAAAGCCGGTACCACCGGAAGCTGTAACGGTTATAGTTCCATTATTTACGCAGTTAAGTGCCGGTGAAGACATTGCTGTAACTGAAACTGGCGTTGTTAAGGCGACTGTAACTGTTGCAGATTTTTCACAACCATCAGCATCTTTTGCAAATACGATGTAGCTGCCTGCGGCAAGACTTGCAAAAACATTTGATACCTGATAAATTCCTCCGGCATTTAATTTAAAAGTAAAACCGGTACTTCCCGTAGCCGTAATTGTTATTGTGCCATTGTTGATGCAATTCGCCAGTGTAGGGGCTCCGGTTACTGAAATAGTTTTACCTGCGCACGGGTCAACAGGCGTTGGAACTGGTGCAGGGCTATCCTTTGAGCAGGAAATAAAATTGGCTGAAATAAAAATAGCAGCAATTGATAAAAATATTAATGATAATTTTTTTGACATAGAATTAATTTTTTATAGTATCGAAATAAATTACCAAAAGGTTGCCTTCTTGATATAAAATTTATTATAAAACAAAACAGTTATTTGCATGATAGACAATGGCAACAAGGCATAACGATGCCACTAGTATATACAATAAAAGGTTGCTTGTACTATTATTTTTTATGTGATGGAGTAAATTTGAGACCGGCATTAATATCGCCGGAATATAATTTTATTTCGCCTTCGCCAACGCCAGACAGTGGAATAGCGATACCGGGAGAAAGCATTATGGAAAAATGACTTGACAACTTTTTCTCTATTCCCAGTGATAATCTCAAGACAGAAAATAAATTTTTGTTACCACTGTAATTTGCATCTGCTTCATGGTATGAACCGTTTCTTTCGTAATAAAAATGATAGTCTTCTTTTTTCATAATGTAAGATGACAGACCTGCTGATGCAAATATCTCAAATCGCTTACTTGGAGTAAAATTGTATAAAACGGAAACAGGAATCTCATAAACTTTACAATTTGCGTCTATAGTTTTTATATCAACTATATTCCAGTAACTACCAGGCTTT